>BDTL01000235.1 GCA_002898115.1 bacterium BMS3Bbin02
ACTCGCTTTTCACGGCACGGTGACGGCCGGCGGGACCGTGACCACTCTCAACCCCACGTACACGGTCGATGAGATCTCTCATCAGTTGACCGACTCGGGCGCTTCGATGGTTATCTGTGATGCCATGTTCGCCGAAACGTCGTCTGCGGCGGCGGCTGCGTCAGGCATCGAAACGATCTACACAATCGGCGACGTTGCGGGCATGACGTCGTTCGAGGTTCTGAAAGCCAGCGACCCGATCTCTGCGCCTGTGGACGTCGACCCGATGACACATGTCGCGGTATTGCCGTATTCCTCAGGAACGACCGGTATCTCCAAGGGCGTCGAGCTGACCCACCGAAACCTTGTTTCCAACCTGGTGCAAGCACAACCCGTTTTCGGGTCGGTGGACGACGCGGTCGCGGTTGCCGTGCTGCCGTTTTTTCACATCTACGGCATGCAAGTGCTGATGAACGGAATCGCCATGGGAGGCTCGACCGCCGTCACGATGCCACGTTTCGATCTCGTTCACTTCCTCGAAATCCTCCAGAACTACAAAGTGACCCACGCGTATCTGGTCCCACCGATCATCCTTGCCCTGGCAAAACACCCCCTCGTCGCGGACTACGACCTTTCGGCGTTAGAGCGAGTCGTGTCGGGAGCTGCCCCGCTCGGCGCCGACCTCGCGGAAGAAGCATCACGTCGAATCGACGCCGACGTTGTTCAGGGGTACGGTTTGACCGAAGTGTCGCCGGTGAGTCATGGAACTTTCCCCAACGACTACCGCCCCGGGTCAATTGGCGTGCTCGTCCCCAGCACTGAGGCGCGAATCGTCGATCCCGAGACCGGCGAAGACTGCGGAATCGATACCGATGGCGAGCTCTGGTTGCGTGGCCCTCAGGTGATGAAGGGCTACCTCAACAATCCGCAGGCAACTGCAGATTGCATCGACGCGGACGGTTGGTTTCGCACAGGTGACATTGCTCGCGTTGACGAACACGACCACTTCTACATCGTTGATCGTTTGAAGGAACTCATAAAGTACAAGGGATTCCAGGTACCGCCGGCTGAGCTTGAAGCACTGCTTATCTCCCATCCGGACATTGCCGACGTCGCGGTCGTTCCCGTTCCCGATGTCGAGGCGGGCGAGCTGCCAAAAGCGTTTGTCGTGCGGGTGCCAGGTGGCGATGTCACCGCTCAGTCCGTGATGGACTTCGTATCCGAGAAGGTCGCCACCTACAAACAGATTCGCCTGGTCGAATTCATCGATGAGATCCCGAAGTCCGCGTCGGGCAAGATCCTCCGTCGAATCTTGCGTGACCGCTAGGAGGTGCTCGCGGCAGTTGGGTTAACGCACTGCTCACCGGTTTGGCCGGTCGTCGAGGAACACCACTAGGCTCGTCTCCATGCGCGCCTTTCATGCAAATTGGTTCTACGTCACCGTGTTCTCTACCGGACTGGTCGGCGTCTGGGGGCTCGGCATGGCGTTTGCGAAAAAGACACCGGGGCGGGCATTCGGAGTCGCCCGAGGTTTAGCCATCGCAGCCATCCTCATTCAGGTCGGGGCCGGCGTCATCTTGTTCAACTCGGGGATAGTGCCGGGGAACCCGTTCCACATGTTCTATGGCATAGTCGCCTCGATCACACTCGCGATTGCATATGTGTATCGCGCCCAGATGGCCCGCAAGCCCGCTCTGTCCTATGGTTTGCTTCTGTTGTTCGTGATGGGCCTGGGATTCCGTGCATGGGCGAATGTCAACTGAGGCCTGAGGAGGAGATCAACTGATGCTGCTTAAGGGGAAACGTCTACTCATTACCGGTGTACTCACCGATGACTCCATCGCGTGGCACGCCGCAAGGGTCGCCCAGGAAGAGGGAGCCGAGGTCGTGCTCACCGGGTTTGGCCGCGGTCTGCGCCTCACCCGACGCTCCGCTCGGCGTTTGCCAGAAGAGGCGGAGGTGATCGAGCTTGACATCAACGACCAGGAACAAGTCGACGCGATGGCTGCGCACATTGACGGGAAATGGGGCGGTATCGACGGTGCGTTACACGCGATTGCGTTCGCGCCGGCCGATGCACTTGGTGGCAACTTTCTGGAAGCTTCGGCGGAAAGCGCAGCCACTGCGTTCGTGACCTCGGCGTTGTCGTATAAAACTCTTACCGTCGCGCTCCGTCCCCTGTTCATCAAGGCCGGGGGCGGCGCCGTTGTTGCTCTCGATTTCGATAATTCTCAGGCGTTTCCGATGTATGACTGGATGGGTGTTGCTAAGTCGGCGCTGCAATCCGTGAATCGTTACCTGGCGTTTTACTTGGGGGATGACAGGATTCGAGCAAACCTGGTTGCTGCCGGTCCGCTCAGCACCATTGCGGCCAAGTCAATTCCGCACTTTGACTTGTTCGACATTGCATGGCGAGACCAGGCCCCGCTTGGCTGGGACGCGTCCGATGCCGACCCGGTCGCCCGGATGGTTTGTGTGCTGCTCTCTGATTTTTCGATGGCGACGACGGGCGAGATTGTCCATGTCGACGGTGGATTCCATGCCGTGGCGATGGGGACAGGCGCCCAGTACCTGGCTCAACAGGAGGCCGAACGGCGCCAGGCCGGCGGGGAGACGTAGCGACCTGCCGGGACAATCTTGGGGGTCTTCCCGATGGGTACCGTCGCCACGCGATTACAGCGAGTTCGGGTCCTACGTTTGTTCGCGAGGAGCCGACGATGCTCCCTCTATCGACGCCGTTCGACCTTGTCCGATCCCGCTGTCGGTGACGTGGGAAACACACGATTCGGTTTCGGGTTGACAAACGAACCGGTCGTCGCCAATATCGAGTCAGTGATGGCGATGTGAGGGGTAGTGGCGCGGTGGCTGCAGATATGACTCGGTCGATGGTTTGGCTCAAGAGCGTCGGAATCTTTTTGTATTTCGCGGTCGGCACCATGTGGCTTCCCTCCAAACTCCTCACGGGGCCGCTCCGAACAAGTAGCCAGGTCGTTCAAGACGTCGTTGCCGTCGGGACGTGGGGTTTTGTGCTACTCCTGGGCATGTGGGGACTCCGCTACGCGCAGCGTCGCGGCCTGATCTGATGGTGATGCAGGACCTTGAGTTCTTTGACGTCAACATCCCGTGCCTGGCGGCGTGTCCGGTGCACACAAACGCCGGCCTGTATGTTGCCGCTATTGCGGACGGTGACGACGAGGGTGCGTACCTAACCGCTCGACTTCCAAATCCCTTCGCTTCGGTGTGCGCCCGCGTCTGTGCCGCCCCATGCGAGGATGCGTGTCGTCGTGGGACGATCGATGCCCCCGTGGCAATCCGAGCACTCAAACGTTTCGTCACCGAGCAATACGGAGTCGAGTCAGGTGATGCGTCGCTCGTAGGTGAGGTTGCGTCGGCGCCGCTGGTTGAGCGAACCGAGAGCATTGGGATCATCGGTGGCGGTCCGTGTGGTCTTGCCGCGGCTCATGATCTGCGCCAGCTTGGTTATGACGTCACCATCTATGAGGCAACCGACATTCTCGGTGGCATGATGGTGATGGGGATCCCCGAGTACCGACTTCCCCGCGACCTCATTGCGAAAGAGATCAAGTCGATCGTCGACATGGGCGTCGAAGTGCGGTACAACGTCAAACTCGGGACCGACATCACATTCCCAGTGATCAAAGAACGCCATGATGCAGTGCTCGTCGCCATCGGAGCAACCCTGGGTCGGGGACTCGACCTAGAGGGTCACGAGGCTGATGGAGTCCTTCGTGCCATTGAGTACCTCATCAATGTCAACCGTGGATTCTCTGTCGATGTCGGTGAGCGCGTTGTTGTCATCGGGGGCGGCGATGTCGCAATGGATGCAGCGCGAACGGCTCTACGTACCGATGCCTACGAAGCGAAGGCGTTAACGCAGACCACAGACCGCTCGGTGATGACCGCCGCGCTTGACGCCGCCCGAACTGCGGCGCGATCCGGGGCTCGGCATGTGACCATAGTGTCGCTCGAGTCGAAGAAGGAGATGCCTGCGGACGAGTTTGAGCTCGAAGAGGCCATCAAGGAAGACATCGACTTTGTCCACCGACGGGGACCCGCCCGCATCCTTACCAAGGACGGCCAGGTGGTGGGGCTTGAGACCGTCGGGGTGTTGTCGGTGTTCGACAACGATGGCCGTTTTGCGCCGGTTTTTGACAGCGAGGACCTCTCCACAATTGATGTCGACACGGTAATCCTCGCCATTGGTCAGGCTGTTGACGTAGCCGCAATCGGCGACGATGGTGCCGAGATCACCGAGCGTAAGACGATCCGCGTCGGCGCCGACAACCTTGCAACATCTATTCCCATGGTGTGGGCCGGCGGCGACGCC
>BDTL01000236.1 GCA_002898115.1 bacterium BMS3Bbin02
GACCGGGCGCACCGGGCGAAGACTGGTTGGTGCGCTCCGACGGAACCCGCGAACGCCTGGACGGTAAGTCGACCTTTGATGTCGAACCCGGTGACAAACTCTACGTTCTCACCCCCGGCGGCGGCGGCTGGGGCACCCCGGAGACCGGCATATGAGTGAGTGGACGACACAGGGGCTGCCGTCAGATGTCCAGAACTATCTGAGCGAACTCACCGAACGGGTCATCTCTGTGTTCGGCGATCGGACGGTTGGTGTGTGGCTGATCGGCTCGGCTGCGTATGGGGGGTATACGGAGAACAGCGACCTTGATGTGCAGACGGCTGTTGAGGGGCCGACTGATTCGGAAGTTACGGCACTGGTCGAGATGATCAACCACGAGGCACTCCCGTGTCCGGCAGCCGGGCTTGAGTTTGTCCTCTACGACCGGGATGTTCTTGTGGATCCGGTGGCGCCGTTGCAGTGGTCGTTGAATCTCAACGGGGGTCCGCAGCGCAGTGCATCGGTGAGTACGGACTACACGAGTGAGGCGTGGTTCTGGTTTGTCCTCGATCTTGCGGTCGTGAGAGAGCAGTCAATGACCCTGCACGGACAGGACCTTGTCGACGTCGTCGGGCCGTTCAGTCGGGAGGTGCAGGTTGCGGCCATTGCGGACTCGGTCCGTTGGCATGCAGAGCATGTGCCGACCGGTCCCAGCCGCAGCGCAAACGCCGCGCGGGGCCTGCGGTTCATCGAGACGGGGACGTGGGGGTCCAAACCCGACGGAGTGGCCTGGTTGGCCGCCACTGGCCGCACCCCGGAGCAGGCCATTGATCTTGTCGAAGGACTGTCCGGTCTCAATCCAGACGGTGGTCCGTAGGTCCCGCCGAGAGCGCGGTCCCGTGTACGCTCCCAACATGGGACGTTCAGGATTCGTGCAACACAGGGTGCGGCTTGCCCTGGTGATCGGTCTCAGCGCTGGTCTTTTCGCGGGATGCTCGACCGCCACGTCGACCACTACCGAAACCGAACCCGAGCCGCAGGTGGCCGTTGCATCCGCTGAACCAACGGGCCGTCCCCGGCAGATGTTCGCGTCGTTGGCCGATCTGGTGCGGGGAAGTGATGCCATCGTTGTCGGAACAATCGTGAGTGTGAGACCGGGCAGGGCGGCCGGGGACGTACGCGACGGCGCCGAGGGTCAGGTGCAGTTCTTCGACGTCGTAGTCCAGATCGACGAACGCCTCGTCGGACCGCGCGACAGCGGTGAGATCACCATCGAGGTTTTGTTCCTGGCAGGGATTCGGGGGAGCCTGTTTTCGATTGAATCGTCATGGTGGCGACCCGAGGCCAGCTCGGTGTTCTTTCTCAACCTCGACGCCGGTATCCCCGGACGAGAGGCAACGTTGGTGAACTCGCAGGGCCTGTACTTCTTGCCGGACGGAATCGATGGTACGACTGCTGTTACCGGACCGGATTCGATACGGGAAGCAGTCGGTCTGACCGTGAGAGAGTTCGGCGCACTGATCGCAGACGTCAACGAGTGACTCGCATCCAGCCCCGGTCGACCTCTCTCCGTTCTGGCGTCCATTTGGGCGATATACCGCCCAAATGGACGCCAGAACGAGGAAGAGAGCGGGGTGTTAGAGGGTGAGACCGTAGACGACCATGTCGGCGAGCTCTAGGCCGATGCCTTCGAACGCCGATCGGACCCACGGCAGGTCGGGAGCCATGATCTTGATGTCGGTCGCTTTCTCATCCACTGCGATGTCGAGCAGGCTGCGAATGAAGTCCGGCGCATCCTCGGGACGAGTATCGAACCAGGCGACCTCAAGGGTCGTTTCGTCGAGCGCGGCGATCGCCCAACCGGTGCGCCCCACCCACAACGCCTCCTGCCTGGCCGCCGCGACGAGGTCATCCTCGGTCAACCTGCGCCACTTCCAGTCAACCGTGAACATGGCCCGGGCGGGCCGATAGAGCTCGCCCGATGACCAGCTCATCATTGCGGGTTGTACATCGCTAGTTCTCCCACGGGAGAGGGACTCGAGCTCCCTGACCCGCGCACCACCGTTCCCTGAGGGTGACGGCGTGAGTTTCGCCACTGATCCGAAACCCTCTATCCATTCCGATATCGGGCGATAGCCGTCGCGCAGGACCTGGCCGTGTGCGGCTTCGTTCCAACTTTCGATACAGAGCCGCAGCACGTACCCACCCCGGTCGCGTGCCCAGGATCTCTGCTCTTGCGCGAGCGCACCGGCTACACCGATTCGCCGCCAGTCCGGATGCACACGATTTCCCTGGAGCCACGCTTCAGTGTCGGACATCATGACACAGACACTGGTACCGATAGGGCGATCCTCGGAGTCGGCAGCTACCAGGAGATTGATCCCCGGAGAGGCGAGCCACTCCGGCCACTTGTCGTGGACATAGTCACCCCACTTGAAGGTGTTCGTCGTGAACTCCTCGATGTGTTCGTGATCGTCTGCCCGCCCGTCGCGGATCGTGTATTCCATGCGCGGAATTCTACGACACTCCCGTTCTCGTGACGTTGGACAGGAATAATCCGGCCGCACCGTCACCAAAACGAGTGGTTAGTACCGCGCCAGCTCCTGTGCCGCTTCGACGATGCCGACCGTGGAGATCATGGTCATCGCCTCACCGACCTCCGAATACGGGAAGGATGGGATCTCGAATCCGGCGTGACGACGCACCGGGGCGTCGAGCCAGTCGAAGGCCTTGTCGTTGATCTGCGCAACGATTTCGGCGCCGTACCCCATGAACTTGTTGTCCTCGTGCACAACGAGCACCTTGCCGTTGAGTTTTACCGCTGCCTCTATCGACGGCCAGTCGAGTGGACGGAGCGACCGCAGGTCAAGCACACCGGCCGAAATCCCCTGTTGTGCCAGGACCTCGGCCGCCTCCATTGCGTAGTGGGCCATGGTTCCGTATGCGATGATCGTGAGGTCATCGCCCTGACGCCGCAGCGCCGCTTTGCCGATCGGCACCTTGTGCTCACCCACCGGGTACGGTCCCTTGGCGAGACGGTACAGCTTCTTCGGTTCAAGAATCATGACCGGATCGGGGTCCTCAATCGCGGACCACAGCAGTCCCTTCGCATCGGCGGGGGTCGATGGGACGACAACTTTCAGTCCGGGGATGTGGGTATAGAACGCCTCGATTGATTGGCTGTGATAGAGCGCGCCACGGATACCGCCACCATATGGAACCCGGATGACGAGAGGGCACGTCCACCGCCCCGCGGACCGGTAGGAAATCCGCGCAGCTTCCGACAGGATCTGATCGAATGCTGGATGGATAAAGTCGGCGAACTGGATCTCGGCGATCGGCTTCGACCCCGTTGCAGCCATGCCAATACCCATGCCAATGATCAGCGACTCTGCCAGCGGGGCGTTGAATGCCCGTTCGGCGCCGAACGCCGTGGTGAGACCCTTGGTGGTCTTGAAGACACCGCCCTTTGGATCGGCAATGTCTTGACCAAACGTCAGCACATCTTGATGGGCGGCGAAGATCTCGTGCAGTGCACGATTGATGCCGGTAATGAGGTTGATGGTTTCACCCTCGATCGGCGCCTCAAGGCTTGCGGGTACCGTCGGTTCGATCGGCTTCGCATACACATGTGAGAACGGATCGCTGAGTTCGGGCGCCTCGTCGGCGTCCGCAAGGCCTCGAGCGACCATTTCCGCCACCTCGTCGTGGATCGCCTGCTCGGTACGCTCATCGAGAAGCCGGGTTTCGATTAGGTATTGCTCGAGCCGCGTGATCGGGTCGCGTCGCCGCCACGACGCGACCTCTTCGCGATCCCGATAGAGCTTGTCGTCGTCGTCCGATGTGTGGGCGTAATAACGATACGTGTTGGCCTCTATCAGAGTCGGACCCTCACCACGGCGAGCCCTATCGACGGCCTCCTGCATGGCACCGTACACCGCAAAGATGTCGTTCCCATCAATGTTGAGTCCGGGCATGTTGTATCCCTGAGCGCGGTCGGAGATAACGCCGGCGATTTCCTCGGCCGATGGTGTTGAGATCGCATACAGGTTGTTCTCGATAAGGAAGATGACCGGCAACTTCTTGATAGATGCGAAGTTCATAGCCTCGTGCCAGTCGCCTTCGGATGTGGCGCCATCTCCTGAGGCGACCATGACGACTCCATCACTACCCGACTGCTGGAGGGTATAGGCAATGCCGCACGCATGCGGGAATTGCGTCGCGATCACCGATCCGTGGGTAAAGATGTTGAGATCCGGTTCCGAGAAGTGGCCCGGCATCTGCCGACCGCCGGATGCGGGATCAGTTCCCTTGGCGAAGAGACTGAGGAAGATGTCGGTTGGGGACACACCGGCTGCGATGACGAACGCCATGTCGCGGTAGTACGGGAGCGACCAATCTTTTGAAGTATCAAGAGCGAACGCGGCGCCGACCTGGGTCCCCTCATGGCCCGATGCGGAGACCACAAACGGAACCCGTCCCTGTCGATTCAGGGCCCACATACGGTCATCAATCTTGCGCGCCAGCACCATTTTTCGGTACATGTCAATCGCTTGTTCGTCGGTGAGACCGAGTGCGGTGTGCTCTTGGATGTTGTCGAGGTCCAACATGGTGCTCCTTTCGGGTGGTGAAACCGGGCGAGTCAGGCGCTACGAACCTCCTGGTGCCGAATGGGAGATTGCTGCTGCTTGGCAGTGGTGAGGCGTTCTTCGGCGAGGGCGTTCGCCGCTGCACTCGGTCCGATGTTGCGTTCCTTGGCGGTAGCGAACACGTTTGTCAGGGTGTCGTAGATGCGCTCAACCGCGAGTATTGCCCGGTCCTCGGAATACCCCGGGGTCTCCTCGGCGATGTTGATGATCCCGCCGGCGTTCACGACGAAATCCGGTGCGTAGAGGATGTTGCGGTCGATCAGTCGTTGGGCGTCGTCTGAGGTGGCGAGTTGGTTGTTTGCGGACCCGACGATCAGCTCGCAACGTAGCCGGGGGATGGTTGTTTCGCTCAGGCTTGCCCCCATTGCACACGGTGTAAAGATGTCGGCTTCCAGGTCGTAGATTTCGTCCGGAGCGACAGCGGTTGAGCCGCAGTCTTCGACCATTGCCTGGATGGCCTTCTGATTGACATCAGTGACAATCGTCTTCGATCCGGCGGTAGCGAGTCGTCGAACGACATCTCCGCCGACCTTGCCGACGCCCTGGACGGCGACTGTCTTACCCGCCAGGTCATCGGTGCCCCAGGCCTCCATTGCTGTCGCGCGCATCGCCGCGAGAACACCACGGGCTGTTGCCGGAGAAGGATCTCCAGAACCTCCATGGGACGTGGGTAGCCCGGTTACATGTCTTGTCTCCCGGCGAATCGTGATCATGTCGTCAGTTGTCGTGCCGACATCCTCGGCCGTGATATATCGCCCGCCGAGCGACTCGATGACTCGACCGTATGCGCGCAGGAGGGACTCGCTCTTGATCTGGGAAGGGTCGCCGATGATGACACCCTTGCCGCCGCCAAGACTCAGACCGGCAACAGCAGCCTTGTAGGTCATACCCTTCGAGAGCCGGATCGCGTCAACGAGCGCGTCGTCTTCATTTGCATACGAATAAAAGCGGGTCCCGCCGAGGGCGGGACCGAGGATGGTTGAGTGGATTGCAATAATCGTTCGCAGCCCGGATACAGGATCTTGCCCGAAGAGTATCTCTTCGTGCTCATCGGAACCGATCGTTTCGAACACTCCCAACCTCGTCTCCCTTCGGACACGGTGCGACGCACCAATTGTGAGATTGTGGACCCCCTAATAATAGTGATTCCGCGGACTTGTCTGCTCGCTCCCCGACGGAGGTACCATTGTCCGATGATCGCTGCTGCCTATCTCCGTGTTTACGTTCGAAACGATCGCCTGCCAAGTCGTGAGTGGGCTGTTACTTCCGTCGCAGACAACGTCCCGGTAGTAACGGACCATTTCCTTTGGACCGAATCGACCTCGAACGATGTGCTTACCGTGGAGTGGGAGGGAGACACCTACTTGTGTCCGCGTTTCGCGCGGCTTCGCATGCTGGAGGGCGCGGTGGCGTTCGACAAGACGTATCCGGGTGGGCGCTTGATCCCTGAGCTCGCGGTGGAGAACGTGAAGGATGAACTGACCTCGATCAGAGCCACTATTCCCGGAGCGAAGTCTCATATTCTCACGTCACCGTGGTTCGTCCCGCTGCGGTGGTTCGCGGGGTTCTCCCCGGACGACCGGAGCATCTATCAAACCAACGGCGCCATGAGTGTTCGATATCGAGCACCAATGGCATCTGTGATCCGGCGCGTTGATCGAGCGGTGCGGGCTCTCGATGGCGCACGGTTCGGCCCGGGGGCGCTGGTGCCGCTGCGTGACCTGGCGCGTTGGTTGGGAGGTTTCACCGAAGACGCCGTGGTCGAACTCGACTACGCCCGGGTAGCTGAGCTGTTTTCTGATACGGACCTTGCGCTCGATGACTCCTCGGCGCTCATTACACAGAGCATCGCGGCCCTCGAAAGCGGCGATTTCGAAACGGCTGGACTTCGTTATCGAGAGGTCGCGACACGCTGGGCTCCCGGACAAGCCAGGGCCTTCGTCAACTGATCATCGGCCCGTCGGAGTCTCGATTCCTCGGGTCAGGTCCCGGGATAGAATTCCTGCATGAACGTTCTCCTGATTTCGACCTATGAGCTCGGTCGCCAACCGGTTCACATTGCGAGCCCGGCCGCCGCGGTGCGGGCTGCAGGTCACGACGTTCGGGCCGTAGATCTCTCAGTGCAGCCGTGGGATCCCGGCGTCGTCGACTGGGCGGATGCCGTGGCGATCTCGACCCCGATGCACACGGCGATGCGTCTCGCTGTCGAGGTAGGGCGCAGCATCAAACAACATCGCCCGGACCTCCCCGTGGCTGCCTATGGCTTGTACGCGGCGATGTCGGCAGATTCGCGAGTCGACAATCCCTTCGATCGATCGATCGTGGGGGAGTACGAAGCGGCACTCGTCTCGTGGCTCACCGCAGATTCGGTAGCGACCCCGGTCACCATTCATCTCGATCGGGGAGGATTCTCAAGGCCTGCTCGCGATCTGTTGCCTCCGCTTGAGAAGTATGCCCGGCTTGCCCTTGGTGACGAACAACGCCTTGTCGGAGCGGTAGAGGCGAGCCATGGCTGTCTCCACATGTGCCGTCACTGTCCGATTCCCTCGGTATATGAAGGTCGGCTGCGCATTGTCGATGTTGGTTCGGTCCTCGCTGACATCGACCAGCATGTCGAGGCTGGCGCTCGTCACATCACGTTCGGTGATCCGGATTTCCTCAACGGCCCGGCTCACTCCCTGCGTATCGTGCGGGCACTGCACGAACGTCATCCGGATCTCACGTTCGACTGCACTGTCAAAGTTGAACACATTCTGCGCGACGAAGGTATCTGGCAAGAGTTCGCAGAGTCTGGGTGTCTGTTTGTCGTCTCGGCTTTTGAGACCATGAACGACCAGGTCCTCGCACTGCTCGACAAGGGGCACACTGCTGACGATGCGGCACGTGCTGTCCATGTGCTCCGTGACGTTGGCATCGATCTCCGCCCTTCCTGGCTGCCCTTCACCCCCTGGACGACGCATGCGGATATCGAGCGAATGTTCCGGTTCATCAGCTCTCACGACCTGATTGACTCCACCGATCCGGTGCAGCTAGGAATCCGTCTGTTGATCCCGGAAGGTTCGTTGATTCTCCAGATTCCGGAGATGGAGCCGTATCTCGGCTCCTACGATCCTGAGGCCCTGTCGTATATGTGGAAGGCAGCAGATCCGGAGATGGATCGATTGGCAACCAACCTTGTCGATATCGCCGAGGTCGGAGCGACGAATGGCGAGGTCGTTGCGGATACGTTTCTCAAGCAGTGGCTTGCTGTCGTTGCAGGGTCCGATTTCGAACCACCGCCCGATGCCATCGACCAGGGAGCGACAACCGGTCGGCCCAAACTCACCGAACCTTGGTTCTGCTGAGCGGAGCCGACTGCGGACCAGTTTGGTTCGCTCGATCCGGAGCCCGCAACGGACACCCAACCGCACCGGTTGTAGTGTCCGGATCGGCCGCATACTAGCGATCTGGACGCCAGGACGACATGGGTGGTCATCGGCTCGGTTTGCGTCCCGCGTGGGACGTGATGCACACTGGCTTGGTGACTATCACGTTCTTTGACCACGAGATTGAGACGCTTCCCACAGCGCGACTCCGTGAACTTCAGGGTTCGAAGCTGACCGCATTGCTGGACCAAACGTACGGCAGCAACCGGTTCGTGACGGCGAAACTTGACGCGGCCGGTGCGTCCGCCGGAGACGTCCGCACGGTGCAGGATCTCGCTGGTCTCCCGTTCACCACCAAAGCTGAACTCCTTGCCGCACAGGTTGAACACCCGCTCAGTACGAACTGCACGTTTCCCGAAACCGCCTATACGCGAATCCATCAGACGTCGGGAACGACCGGGACCCCACTCCGAGTATTCGACACCGCCGAGAGCTGGGATTGGTGGGGGCACTGCTGGGGGTTTGTGCTTGCCGGCGCCGGACTGACCTCTGAGGATCGGTTCTTCATCCCGTTCTCGTTCGGTCCGTTCATAGGATTCTGGGCGGCACTCGGAGGAGCGGAGAAAGTCGGGGCACTGATGATCCCGGGTGGCGGTCGAACTTCGTCGCAACGACTCCAACTCATGGCCGACCTGGGAGTGACCGCAATGGCATGCACTCCAACGTATGCTCTGCGGCTCGCTGAAGTCGCTCGGGAAGAGGGCTTTGACGTCTCAACGATTCCCATTCGATTGACAGTGCACGCCGGCGAGCCCGGGGCGAGCGTTCCTGCCACGAAAGCCCGCATCGAGACCGCGTGGGGCGCCAAATGTTATGACCATGCCGGGGCATCCGAGGTCGGGGCGCACAGTTTCGAGTGCCAGGCACAGCCGGGTGGGACTCATGCCATCGATAGCGAGTTCATCGTCGAAGTGGTCGACCCGGCAACCGGCGATCCGGTCGCCACAGGCGAAGAGGGTGAGCTTGTGATCACGAACCTGGGACGGATTGGTTTCCCGGTCCTCAGGTATCGAACCGGCGATATCGTCCGCGTCGACGACGCGCCGTGCCCGTGTGGGCGAACCTTCACACGGTTCGCCGGTGGAGTTATCGGGAGAGCGGACGACATGGTTGTTGTCCGCGGGGTGAACATCTATCCGGCGGCGGTGGAAAACCTTGTGCGCGCGCACCGGGCGGTTGACGAGTTCCGGGTGACTATTGCGCGCAGCCGGGAGATGGCGGCGATCGTCATTGAGGTTGAGTGCCGGGACGGTGTCGATGGTGATGACACCGCCCGCGCCGTTCGGGCGTCATTCGAATCTGCTCTCGGGCTCCGTCCGGAGGTCACCTTCGTTGCCAGGGGTACGCTTCCCCGTTTCGAGTTGAAGGCTCGTCGCTTCATCATTGAATAGACGTCAGGGAAGTTGCACCTCGTCTCGGTGGCCGAAACCCTTTGCGTTGTTGACGAAGTAACAGCGTGTTGGGGCAAACTCGTACCAGGCGACGCGAGACAGTGCAGCCTTTATCAGCGCCGGAGCTTGCCCCGGTTGGATCAAGGGAAATTTCTCGGCGTAGCGCCGTGTGGCCGCAAGCCGGTCCGTGCCGGAAAGCATTGTGACTCGACCTTCCATTTGGATGCCCTTGATCTCGCTCCACTCGTGATAGTCCTCGTGAATCGTTGCGGCACACACCGGGTTCGCAGCCAGATCCTTGGCGTGGCGACTCCTGGATGACGAGAGGAATGTGAAGGTGAAACCGGAGTTGACATAGAACACCGCAGCGGCCCACGGGCCTTGAGTGCCGTGGGTCGCGAGTGTCATGACATGGTGAGCCGTCAAGTAATCCAGAACCTCGCTTCGGAGCTCGGGCATGTGACGTCATCCTTCGTTTCTGAGTATGTTGGGTTTCGAGAGTACTTTGATTTTTCCGTATGAGGAGGTTGTCGTGGCGAAAGTTGGTCGTCTTGTCGTGGGGCTTTCCGGGGCCAGTGGTGTTGTGTACGGGATTCGACTTCTTGAGGTGCTGCGCGATCAGCCCGACATTGAGACTCATCTTGTAGTGAGCGGCGGGGCGCTGCGAACGATCGAGCTTGAGACCGACACTACGCTCAGCGAAGTCGAGGCCCTCGCAGACCACGTCCATGATGCAGGTAACTTAGCTGCACCAGTCTCATCGGGATCGTTTCAGACGATGGGTATGATCGTCGCCCCCTGTTCGATGAAGTCGCTCTCCGGCATCGCAAACTCGTACAGCGACAACCTTCTCATACGCGCGGCCGATGTGACGCTCAAGGAACGTCGGCCGCTCGTCCTACTCCCCCGCGAGACGCCGCTGCATCTAGGACATGCAAGGCTGTTGGTCCAGGTCATCGAAATGGGCGCCGTCGTGATGCCTCCCGTGCCGGCTCTGTACCACCGTCCCAAGTCCGTCGAAGACATCATCGATCACACCGTGGGTCGTGTACTTGATATCTTTGGTGTGGAGAACAGTCTCGTCGAACGCTGGACGGGTGCGTGAATCCGAACTGAGAGGGTTCACACAAAGTCGTTTGACATTGAAAACCCGCAAGCGTTATGGTTCTGTATCAAGAACAAGGTTCTATGGAGCGAACGCATCACTTTTCATGGGTACCCTGCATCATGTTCTGTCCATGTTTGCAGCAGATGTCGCCGCGATGCCTAAGACGGGTCGAGATTCTCTCTAGCGCTGGCTTGTTTTCTTTCGGACCCAGGTGGCCCTTCGAGCGATCGGAGGCATCATGAATACTGACAGCAGATACCTCCTTGCATTCGAAGATTGCCTGCGCGACTGTCTCGCCCTCGTCGGGGGCAAGAGCACGGGACTCGGGAGCATGATCCGAGCCGGGATTCCAGTGCCTCCCGGTTTTGCGGTAACCACCCACGCCTACCGTGCGATGCTCGCCGATGGGCGATCGGAACGAGAGATTGCCGAGCTTCTTGATAGTGCGGATCCCGATGATGTTGAGGGACTCGAGAAGATCAGCCGCATGATCGGGGACTTGATTGAGAGTTCTCCGATGCCGGCTGATGTCGAATCCGCGATTCGCGCCGGATACGAAGAACTCGACTCCTTGTGCTCTGGTGCGGCGGACTCGAGCGCGGCAGATCCTGACCTACCGGTCGCCGTGCGCTCAAGCGCAACCGCCGAGGACCTACCTGGAGCGAGTTTCGCGGGTCAGCAAGACACATTTCTGTGGGTTGTCGGCGCCGACAGTGTTCTCGACCATGTCAAGCGCTGTTGGTCAAGCCTCTACACCGCGCGGGCGATTGCGTATCGGATCGAGCAGGGTTACGACCACGAGAAAATCTACATGAGTGTGTGTATCCAGAAGATGGTCAATGCCCGTGCCGCCGGGGTGATGTTCACCCTCAATCCGATCAACGGTGACCGCTCGAAGGTTGCGATAGATGCAAGCTGGGGACTTGGTGAGGCGGTGGCCTCGGGTGAAGTGACACCCGACAACTACCTCGTTGACACGATTGCCATGAGAATCGCACGCCGCACCGTGTCATCAAAAGCGATCGAATATCGCGCGAATCCAGCCGAGCGCCGGGTCGAGCGGACCGATGTCCCGGTGGACCGCCGGGACATTCCGTGTCTTGGCGATGACGAGATTCTCGCTCTGAGCCAACTAGCCCGTCGTGTTGAAGCTCACCACGGCTGTCCCCAGGACCTTGAATGGGCGATCGATGCGGACCTCGAAAAGCCGAACAACATTGTGCTCCTCCAGAGCCGTCCGGAGACGGTCTGGAGCGATCGCGATCGTGTCCAGGTCTCGTCGGGCGACCGATCGACCATGGACTACATCGTGGCAAACCTTCTAGCGGGGGTGCGGTTGCGACACGGCAATCCAGACACCAACGACAGCGGAGGTGCGGTGAGCTAGGCGGGTGATGTCATGGTGCGGGCCGCCGTGCCCGATCTCGAGATAGCGGCGATGAACTCGATAGACCAAGAAATCTGCGTAGGCGAGGAGCAAGCGATGAGAGAGACACGTTTCCCTAACCCGTTCGAGGTACCCACCCCGGAAGGCTGTGAGGGATGGGAGAACCTATACCCGTACTACTACCTATTCAGCGAAGAACGTCGAGAGTTCGAAGAGTCGAAGTTCTGGTTCTTCGACGGCATGCACCATCCCGAGGTGCTGTATCCCTTCGACACCATCACCTGTGAAAGCTGGTGGGTCGCCCTCGGCCAGATGAACACCCGCGTCTTCATCGTCCCGCCGGCGCTGGGGATAGATCAACGAGTTCTCAACGGACGCCTCTACATCAGCGCCAACGCGATCACGGATGAAGAGGTAGTCGGCGAGCGTGTGGCGCACTTCATGGAGCGCGCCGGCTACTACTACGAGAACTGGGACGAGCTCTACGCGAAGTGGCAGGATAAGGCCCGCCAGACGATTGAAGAGCTCAAGGCTGTCGACGTCGTTGCACTTCCGGAGATGGAGAGCCTCGAGGTTGTTCACAGCGGTCGGGGTCTCACATCGGCGTACGACCTCCTTGTCGCGTTCAATCGCGTGGTCGAGAACATGCACAAGATCTGGCATCTCCACTTCGAGTTTCTGAATCTGGGGTACGCCGCCTACTTGACGTACTTCGGGTTCTGCAAGGAACTCTTCCCGGACATTCCGGATCAGGTTGTCGCGCAAATGGTCGCCGGCATCGATGTGTTGTTGTTCCGTCCCGATGCGGAGCTGAAGAAACTTGCGGCCAAGGCTGTGGATCTGGGAGTGGGTGACGCCCTTAAGGACAATATCGATCCCGACGCAGCAATCGCCGTACTCGAACAGTCCGACGAAGGTCGACGGTGGATAGCCGAACTTGAGAAGGCAAAGGACCCCTGGTTCTATTTCTCGACGGGTTCTGGTTTCTACCACCATCACAAGACCTGGATCAACGACCAGACCTTCCCGTTCTCGGGCATTGCCGACTACATCCGCAAGATCGAAGCCGGCGTCAGTATTGAGCGTCCGCTGAAAGAGGTCATTGCGGAACGGGATCGGCTTTCGGCCGAATATGCGGCCCTACTTGATGGCGATGACCTGAAGAACTTCAACGATCAGCTCGGCCTCGCACGAACGGTGTTCCCGTTCATCGAGGATCACAATTTCTACGTTGAGCACTGGCACCACGCCGTGTTCTGGAACAAGATGCGCGAGTTCGGTCAGATCTTTGTTGACGCCGGGTTCTTTGAAGAAGTGGACGACATGTTCTATCTCCACCGATTCGAGGTTGAGGCTGCACTGTATGACCTCATCTCCTCGTGGGGAGTGGGGACACCGGCGCGCGGTCCCGGATACTGGCCAAAAGAGATTGTGCGGCGCAAGGAGCTCTTCGAGAAGCTCTCTGAGTGGTCGCCGATTCCGGCTCTGGGAGAACCGCCCGAGGTCGTCACGGAACCATTCACAATCATGTTGTGGGGAATCACGACTGATTCGATCCAGAACTGGCTCGGTCTCGGTGACGATGAGGATGCGGACTATGACTTGAAGGGCTTTGCCGGGTCGCCCGGAACGGTCGAAGGTCCCGCCCGAGTCATCCTGAGCGCTGACGAGCTGGCTGACGTACAAGAGGGCGAGGTTCTGGTCTGTCCGATCACCAACCCGAGCTGGGGTCCGGTGTTCTCGAAGATCGCTGCGGCGGTGACCGACATTGGAGGAATGATGTCTCACGCATCGATTGTGTGCAGAGAGTATGGAGTTCCCGCCGTCGTTGGCACGGGCTTCGCAACGAAGAAGATACAGACGGGTCAGCGGCTTCGTGTTGATGGCGCTGCCGGAACTGTAACGATACTTGACTGAGTCCTCCCGGCTCACCGCGGGGCTCGTTCATCCCCGCGGTGAGCCCCTCCCGCTTGCACATTGCACGTCGTTGTGGGTCAAACAGGCAACCGTTTGACCGGTTTTCCGGAGTGGGGTATAGTTCTGTATCAAGAACGGAGTTCTATGACGCGAACAACTCAGCATGTGTCTTTCCCGTCCGATTCGCGACGACCAATGCGGTTCTCGTGGTAGCGCGAGTTTCTGCTGTCGAACGCAGCATCCAGATCCTCCGGGCGTTTGAAAGTCGGGATGAGTACAGCCTGACGGAGCTCGTTGGGTTGCTTTCGCTTAACAAGAGCACCGCCTACGGGATCCTCCAAACACTCACCGAATACCGCTTCCTAACACGGGATCCCCAGACGCTTCGTTACCGTCTCGGACCCGCTCTTATCCGGTTGGGACGTCTCGCCGACGAGCAGACCGAGGTGCGCGGCATCGCCCGGTCGCACCTGGAACTGCTTGTTCAGAAGATTCGTAAGTCCGTTCTGCTGGGAACGCTTAACGAGGACCGGATCACAATCATCGACAAAGTTGATCCAGTCGGCGTTCTGCATGTCTCTGCCGCGATTGGCCAACAGGTGCCATTCTCGGCTGGGTCGTTTGGTCGTGTATTCCTCGCCTGGCTCCCCGAGGCGCGTGTCGATTATCTGATCGCAAAGTATGGACTCGAAGCCTTCACTCCCACGTCGATCACCGATCCCGACAAATACAAGGCGGAGCTCGCCCGAGTCCGAGAGTGCGGTTACGCCGTCGATGACACCGAGGAATACTTGCCGGGTGTGCGTGCAGTCTCAGTACCGCTGAAGAGCGCCGACGGTGTCGTCGCCGCTCTCACCGTCGTCGGCTTTACCTCACGTTCGGGAAACCAGCCCGGTGAGCATGCCATCAAGGCGGCCCTCAGGGTAGGGCAGGAAATCTCAACTCGACTCGGTGCTGAATTGCCGGACACCGAGGCGCAGCCGTGTGCAGAGGACCGCGACATTCGGAGTTCCCCGGGGGCGTCCCGCGACACATAACCACCAACACGAAGGAGACATACAGTGCCGTACAACGACCTACGATCTTTCATTGACCGACTTGAGGAAGAGAACCAACTTCACAGGGTAGAACGACAAGTCGACTGGAACCTCGAGCTCAGCCACGTCGCCAAGCTCAACGAGGAGCGCCAGGGTGGGGGTTCCGCGCTGCTGTTTGAGAACATCAAGGACTATCCCGGGCATCGTGTCTTCACGAGTTCGATGACGGCCCGGGAACGTTTGGCGTTGGCACTTGAGATGCCCCAGGAAACAAGTCTGATGAACTTGTCCGAGGAATGGGTGAACCGCATCCACGGCAAGACGGTGCCGCCGACTGTTGTCGAGACGGGCCCCACCAAGGAGAACATTCTCCTCGGCGACGATGCCGACATTCTGAAGATCCCGACGCCGTGGTTCTACCCGGGCGACGGTGGACGCTACTTCGGTACCGCCGGGTATCTCATCACCCGCAACATGAAAACGGGACGTCTGAACCTGGGCACGTATCGCGCGATGATCGGTGAGAGCCAGGAACTGTGCATCTACATGATCAAGGCCAAGGACGGTGAGATCGATTTTCGTGACTACCAGGAAGCCGGCATCCCGATGCCGGTGGCGTATGTCTCCGGGTGCGATCCGACCCTGTTCCTCTGTGGCAGCACACTCTTCGGTCTTGACGAAAGCGAGTACGACGTCGCCGGCGCCCTGCGCGGCGCATCCGTTGATGTCGTGAAAGCTGAGACGTCCGACCTGCTCGTGCCTGCGACTGCCGAATGGGTCGTGGAGGGTGAGATTGTGCCGGGTGAGACCCGTCCCGAGGGCCCGTTTGGTGAGTACACCGGTCACTATTCCGGCAAGGGCGATGAGGAACAGTACTTCATCCGGGTCAAGGCCATCACGCACCGTAACGATCCGATCCTCTGGTCGACAACGGTCGGACGGCCGACCACCGATACGCACATGATTATGAGCGTCAACCGGACTGCGTCGCTGTGGAATGACTTGCGTC
>BDTL01000237.1 GCA_002898115.1 bacterium BMS3Bbin02
ACAGGCAACGGCCATCTGTTCCGGTGCGAGCTCGGCGCCGGCCTCCTGGGAGACAGTCGCTTGAACGAGCTTGATCGCCGAACGCCAGTAGAGCGTCGGTTCGGTGGTACCCCAGGAGGCGATAACTGTGCCCTCGGTATCGGTCGCGACAACGCCGCCGTCATAGGTTGATTCGATTACACCGTTGCGCATGGCACGGGCCAACATGTTCCGGCTACGAGCTTTTGAGAAGCTCGTCCACGCTCGTCAGCCCGTCGCGGTACCGGCGAGCGAGTTCGTCGTTGATGATCTCGTGGGCGGAGAACACGGTACGCCGGTCCTTCGAAACCACTTGTTCCACGTCCGCAAGGCTGGCGCGGATTTCTTCGAGCTCAACATCACCGAGCAGTGGGAGTTTCGTAAGGAAGTCGTCACCGAGTACTCGGTCTACGGCACGTCGCCCGGAATCGGGGATCTCGGGGGCGTCGATCGGAAGCGACCGCGCCATTCCGGTGCGACTCGCACTCGGCATCTCGCTCGCCAGAATTTCGGGCAAGGCCTCGATCAGGCTGCGAGTTTCTTCACCTGAACGCCGCCGAATCTCAAAGCTCAATAAGTCGAGGCGACCGTGCAGGAGACGACGGTAATAGGAGAGTTCGGCATCGAGCTCGTTGCAGAGTTTGCGCTTTTGCCTCAGCGAATCCATGTCGGCATCGGCAAGGCCGTCTACGAACGCGGGATCCTGTACGGTGTCGATTCGGCGTCTGTGGCTCTCTGGCATTACGTGTCTCCGGCTGGTGTACCCGTAGGCTAACAACTCGCTCGCAAGGTCGGGTACGGGTTCTTCCATTGGCCGCCGACGGCCTGCATCTGGAAGTGAACGTGTGGTGGCGTTCCCTTTGCGTTCCCCGAGTCCCCATTGTATCCAATGAGCTCGCCGCCCGTGACCCGGTCGCCGGTCTTGAGTCCTGTGGCATAACCGTCAAGGTGGGCGTAGTAAAAGCGCATGCCGTAATCGGTTGTCAGGTAGATCGTGATCCCACCAAGACCACCGCTTCTGAGGCGGACGGTGCCGCTCCCCGCGGCGATGACCGGCTTGTTTCTGGCGTTGAAGATGTCAGTTCCCTGATGGGTGCGCCCGCCCGACCGAGGGAAACCCCAGTCGTTGATAAACGAGGCACCTGGGAGCGGGCAGAAGAAGTTTGGTGTCGCCTCGGGCGGGAAACCGCCTGCGGCACCGCGTTTCTTGGCGGCCTCAAGCACCTTGAGCCTCGCCTGTTCCTTGTTGAAGGCCGCGATTGCCCCGCGCGTTTCAGCGCTCGCGGATTGCAGAGCTGACTTCTTCAGCTCGTTGGTCTTGTCGAGAGCGAGTACCAACTCTTCGCTTCGGTTCTGGATTTCCGCGACACGGACACGATCCTCGTCGAGTACCACCTTGAGTTTTTCCGCTTCGGCGGTGATCGTCGTGTAACTCTGGAGTTCGGAGATTTCGCGTTCGGCGGCTCGTTCGAGGAGGAGCTGGGCGGTCATTAAGTCCTGAATGGATCCTGCTTCGAGGGCGAGTCCGACGAAGACAGAGCTGGTGTTCGAGGTATAGGACTCGAAAAGGAGCGTCTCAGCGCGGTTCTTCAGGATCGATGCCTCGCTCTCGTACGCCCGAATCTGGTCGATCAGCCGGGTCGTCTTGTAGGTGAGTTCTTCGAGTTCCGCGTTGATCAGCTGATACTCGGTCAGCGCTTCGTCGTGGCGTGCTACCGCCTCTTGGTAGTCATCTAGCGCCGAATGCTCTATTTCCCGGGCGCGGTCAATCTGCTCCTGGGTTTGCGCCAGTGCACCGGTCGGGATCAGAAGGAACAACGCGAGGGCCGCCGACATAAGGGCGCGACCGCGATCGCGAAAAGAAATCGTCATCTGCACAAGCTTAGCGATGCTGTATACGAATGCATGGGCTTCGAGCAGTGAACGGTCGGTCGACCGAGCTACCCCTCTCACTGGTTTACTTTGGCGTCCAATTGTGCATGATGGTGCGCAATTGGACGCCAAGATGGAGAAGCGGCGGATGAGGAAACTCGGATCAAGCTACCCTTCCTCCATGCGATCCTTTCTTTTTGTAGGTGCCGGCGGTGCTGTGGGCAGTGTGTTGCGTTACTGGGTGACGAGAATGTGGCCTGCGACCGGAGTCGGGTTCCCGCTTGGAACATTTGTTGTGAACGTTGCCGGTTCCGCGGTACTGGGTTTCCTCGTGGGGTATCTCGGCTCGTCCGCGCACCCCGATGTACGGCTGGGTTTGTTCGTGGGCGTCCTCGGTGGGTTCACGACTTTCAGCACCTTCGCGGTCGAGTCAGGCAGCCTCTTTCGTGGCGGGTTCGCCGGCACGGCCACCCTGTACATCGTCCTCTCGGTCATCGTTGGATTAACCGTTGCGGTGGTCGGTGTCCAGGCTGGTGAAATACTCGCGCGATGAGTGGTGCGGACCCTGGTCTCGCGAAAGGCATTCTCGACGATGCAGGGCCGCCGTTTTCCCGGACGATCGAGTCGCTTGTGGTGGCCTAACGCCGACCGCAGCAGAAGGTGCCGGCGGGTGCCGGATACCGAGCGAAAGGCGGTTGCCCGGCGGTCCAGACGAACGGCGCTTTAGAGGAACCAGCGGGCGGCTACCCAGAACGCAGCGACACCGACGGTCATTGAGTCGAGGCCGGTGAGGCGGCCCGGGGACGTGGTGGTGTGGAGTACCTGATCGGTGCGGATGAGCGAGCCAACCGATCTCCCGGCGATCATGCCGAGGGCTGTGACGATGGCGACGAGCGCTGCGCCGGGGATCGAGATCCCTTTGGTAAGAAATGTTGAGGCAATGCCACCGATGAGGGCCGCACCGACCGTTGCAGTGTTTGCATCAAACGTCGAAACCTGCGCCGTCGGGTTGGTTTGTCGGGTCGCGATCCAGACGCCGAGCCCCGTCAACCCGGCAACGAGTAGGAGCATGCGGGTTTGTTCGAGCGACGTGAGGCGGACCATGACAAGGGACCCGCTGGCGAGCGCACCAATCACCGAAAGGGTCGCCGTATGAGAGAGGTTGGATAGGTTGCGATGGTTTGGACCTGTGACCGCCCAGGCCATTGGCACGATGGCCGCAACCGAAACGGCGACTGCAACACCGACGTAACCCCACGCCCACGCGGCGTTCGCTCCTAGGGCCGATCCGATCATGGCGGCAGCGACATTTACGCGCGCGCCTCGGGTGCGCATCGTTTCACTGACATCCCAAACCCAACCGAGGACCCCACCGACCGCAAGGACTACCCACATGGCAGAGCTCAGCATCAGCCCGAGGGCGAAGATGCCGAGGACCGCGGCCGACAACACACTGTCGAGCGAGGGTGTACTCGCGGATTGAGCAACGGCGCCCCCCGACACAGGTGGGATCAGAGCGATCTCGTCGTTTGGCCCAACCGTCGCATCTCGGTCCGTGGGGTCACCGTTCAGCCACGTCTGGGCGGTCGCCATCCCCGCCGCGAAACGGTCATCGAACTGCGCGATAGCCTCGTCGAGCACCGCACCGACGGTATCGGCATCGATGTCGATCGAAGATGTTCCTGCCGCCTCCCGGAGGGAAGCGAAGAGCCGTAGGGTCGCCACTGTAATCCTTGATCTGAGACGGTAAGACTAGCGCCGCGACGTGGAGAAACATCGCTGTTCCTGTCTCTTCGCCGCTCCTGTCCTTCCGCTGGGCGTCCCTTTCCGCCAAACATGGCAGAAATGGACGCCCCGATCACCTAGGACCCGGTCCGTGGGCGAATTGTCGTCCGTATCTCGCCAAACCCGATGCGCGGTGAATCACCACCGCCAGCGTGACCCTTGATCACGATCTCATCTTCGTCGAGAAGAAAGGATCGCTGAGTTCCGTCGGCCAGCGTGATCGGGTCTGCCCCGTTGTGCGTGATTTCAAGCAGGCAACCCAGCGAGTCGGCGGTAGGCCCGGAGATCGTCCC
>BDTL01000238.1 GCA_002898115.1 bacterium BMS3Bbin02
TGCATGACCAGTCGGATGCGGATCAGAAACGCCAGCGCACCCCCGAACGGTCGTGCCCGGCTATCCACCGTGTACCGATTGGGTCATCCAGCGACGCCGCCCTCGGTCATCGGATAGAGGTCGAGCGCCGCGTCAAGCTCGTCGGCAGGTAGCACCTCGAGCGCCAGGGCCGCGTCGCGGACGCTAGTCCCCTCCGCAAACGCCTTCTTGGCGACCTTCGCCGACAGGTCATAACCAATGATGGGGACGAGCGCGGTGATGATGATCACGTTCTGTTCGAGCAACCAGGTCGCCCGTTCGGCGTTCGCCTCGATACCCTCGATGCACTTCTCACGCAGCGCGACACATCCGTTGGCAAGCAGGTCGATCGACTGCAGCAGGTTGTGAGCAATCAGAGGCATCATGACATTGAGTTCGAAGTTGCCGTTCGCACCTCCCCAGGTGATGGCGACATCGTTGCCAATGACCTGTGCAGCGACTTGCATCATCATTTCCGGCATCACCGGGTTCACCTTGCCCGGCATGATCGACGACCCGGGCTGGAGCGACGGGAGACTGATCTCGGCAAAGCCGGTGCGGGGACCGCTCGACAGCCATCGCAGATCGTTCACGATCTTGAACAGCGAAGTGGCGACGGTCTTGAGCGCGCCGGATGCATTCACGGTGGCATCCTTGGCGGCCTGGGCTTCGAAGTGGTTGCCGGCCTCAAAGAAGTTGAAACCGGATCGCTCGGCCATCAGTGCGATGGTGTCAGCCGCAAACCCTGCTGGAGCGTTGATACCGGTCCCGACTGCGGTCCCGCCAAGGGCGAGCTCTTCGAGTTCCGGGATGACCTTCTCAACTCGTTCGATACCCTTGGAGACTTGCGCCGCATACCCGCCGAACTCCTGTCCGAGACGTACCGGTGTTGCGTCCATCAGGTGCGTCCGGCCGGACTTCACGATGCCGTCAAACGCCTCCGCCTTGTCCGCAAGCCCCGCCTCAAGGGCACGCAGCGCCGGCAGTAGATCCTCGCTGATAGCGACCACCGCGGCAACGTGGATCGCGGTGGGAATTGTGTCGTTTGACGACTGGCCGGAGTTCACATGGTCGTTGGGGTGTACGAGCTTGGAACCCAGTTCCCCGCCGAGAATCTGCGTGGCACGGTTCGCGATGACCTCGTTGGCATTCATGTTGGTCGAGGTGCCGGATCCGGTCTGGAAGATATCGAGCACGAACTCGGCATCATGATCACCGTTCATGACCTCGTCGGAGGCGGTTCGGATTGCGTCGGCCTTGTTAGCGTCAACAGCCCCGGACCGCTTGTTGATCTCGGCAGCCGAACCCTTCAGCAAACCGAGCGCCCAGACGAACCGACGCCCAAAGCGGAGGTTCGAAATCGGAAAGTTTTCTACGGCCCGTTGGGTAGAGGCTCCGTAGAGTGCGTCAGAGGGAACCTCGACGTCACCCATTGAATCACGTTCGATACGCATGGCAGCTCCTCAAGCAGATAGCGTCCTGGCATCCAGGTTAGTGACTCTGAAGTAGCCCTCTTCTGGTTAACGCGCAACAGGTAGGAGAGCTTCGGAGATGGCTTGCAAGGTCGGTTCGTTGAGGCGGAACCACGCCCATTTTCCCCGCTGTTCGCGTTCGAGGATGCGGGCTTCGACGAGCTGCTTGAGATGGTGAGAGATCGTCCCCTGGCTCCGTTCGAGAAGCGCGGGAAGATCGCACGCACAGATCTCACCCGAATCGGCGGCGGCAACGAGAGACACGATCCGGAGCCGGATCGGATCACCAAGCACCTTCAGCAGACTAGCTGTCCGAGTCGCCTCCTCCGACGTCATCGCGATCCGCGATGCAACGGCACAACACACGTCCCCCGTTGCGACGTCTTTCGCGGATGCCGCTGCTTCATCAAGTCTTGTTTCCATAGATACATATTGACATAGGTCGATATGTTATGCAACATCGCACCACCGCATGTCGACGTCTATCACCATGAGTGGATCGTGAGTACGTCACAGACCCCGTCATCGTCCGCGGACCAGGTCCGATCGGTCTCGCCATCGCGGCACATCTAGCGAACCGGGAACTGCCATTCCTCGTCCTCGAAAAGGGTGATGGCCGGCTACGAGCAAGTTCGGTCGGTCGTTGCAGCCCTGGCCGGGGACATGGAGGCCGCCGACACGGTCGACCTCATACTCCCCGAGAGCGGCGTCTATGGTGTGCCGAGCGCCCGCGTCATCGTGACGACCAACGGTGTGAAGCTCGTCGACCAGGTGGGATGCTGTCGTTGAACGGCAACCTCGAAGACTCCGTTGCTTGAGAGACTCCGTTGCTTGAGAGAATCCGCCACCAACACGCAAACCCCACCACCAGATTCTCAACGGCAACCTCGAAGACTCCGTTGCTTGAGAGAATCCGTTGCTTGAGAGAATCCGTTGCTTGAGAGAATCCGTTGCTTGAGAGAATCCGTTGCTTTCGGATTCTCGGTGCCACTCCGAGAGGCTTACGCGAGCGCGGCGGCGACGGCAGGGGGCACGATCTCAGAAACGTCGCCATCGATCCGCAGAGAAACACACGACTTGAAGTCGTGATCTGTCGCTCCCCTATTGACGATCACGTACGGGACGCCGCGTTCCGCGGCGGTGAGCGGGACCGCCGCCGCCGGATACACCGAGAGGGTTGATCCGAGCGCCAGAACGAGGTCGCACGACAGTGCCGCTGAGCGTGCCCGTTCTACCTCAAAAACATCAAGGTTCTGTCCGAATGAGATAGTTGCCGGCTTCAACAATCCACCACAGTGACATACCGGAGGTTCACCGGTCTCGCGAAACGCGGCGTAGTGAGGTTCCGGATCGGTTTCCTCACCGCAGGTCTGACACTCAACCAACCGTACGGTGCCGTGAATCTCGACGAGGCGCTCGTCGCTGGTGCCCGCCGCTGAGTGAAGACCATCGACATTCTGGGTGACCACCATCTCCAGCTTGCCGGCCCTCTCCAGATCAACGAGAGCGCGGTGAACACCGTTGGGTTGGGCCTTCCCCCAGGCGTCGTCGGCATCGACCTTCTGCTGCCAGTACCGAACCCGCTCGGCGTAGTCAGTCATGAACTCTTGATAGAACACCGGGGTCTCCGTCTTCCACACACCCTGGGGACCCCGATAGTCGGGAATCCCGGAGGTCGTTGACACACCCGCTCCCGTGAACACCAGTATCCGGGATCCCTTCCGCAGATACTCGGCCAACTCAGCAATATGTGTTGCAGTGACGTTCATCAGTTGTTGAGAGTGGCACGGAGGTCGATGAGCGACTGCTCAAGTTCCTGGAGGAAGTCCGCGATAGCGGAATCCGCAATGGCGATAGCGATCGGAACCGTCATCTGGAGCGGGATCTGCGTATCGACCTTGATGATCTCACTGACGGGGATTTCAACATCGGTCTGGATCGGCACTGCAATGTCGATCGGCACATCAACGGTGAACGGGATATCGACACCGAAGGGACCCTGAACAGCAACGCGCGTCGTGAACTCGTCCTTGATCGGGAACTCGGCGTCGAGACGAATCGTGAACACTTGATCAATCGGGAAGTCCGCCGCGAAATCGACCGCCTCGTCGATGTCCACGGTTACCTCGATCGAGGATTCTTGTAACTCGCCGATGTTGGTGATCGCTTGTTCAAGAACGGTGTCCACTGCACTCGATACTTCGCCGATGCGGACAGCGAACAGGACCCAGGCCGCCAGCAATACGACGTTGAGAAGGAGCGATAACACCACGCCAATGGTGAGCAGTTTGATCCGGTTGTTCCCGATGGGCTCGGAGGCGCCTTGGTCAGTCATCCCTTCACGCTACCCGGTCTTGCGTTTGGATGGACTGTCTCGGTCCACGGTCCTGCAACAGAAGTGAACTGACCGGCGTCCGGCCAACGCCGGGTCGAGAGGTTACCCAAAGAGCAGATAGAACGCCGCAGCAACGGTTGCGACGAAGACGAGATGCCGCAGCAATACCCAGCGCGGGTCCGCACCGGACACCCGCAGGGCGGTCGCCATCGGCCCGGCGCCACCGAGCATGGCCCGCAGCGCCCTATCGCGTCGAGTGCCCCGGCCCAGAAACAGCGAGGCGCGGTTCTCGTCGAAGCCGTCCTGTGGGACGTCACGATCAACGCGCTGCTGAATGGGAACGATCAGAAACAGCAGCGCCACGAGCAGGACACCGCCAATTGCCCAATTCCACGGCGAAACGGCGAAAGCGAGGATGGCCAAGAGTGCCAGCCACACCACCCACACCCGGGCGATCTGACCAAGAAACTTCCGTGCATCCGACGGACTATGAAAGACCGAGGTCTCGTTGTTGCTCATGTGCCCCTCCACCACGTCAGGAACATCGCTAAGTTTTCGACTCATCAGCCGCGACGACCTGACGAACGCAGATGCAAGGATACCCATCCCTTGCCACCACCGTCACGTACCAGCTTACAACCCAGCCAGGAAGTCGTCTTCTTCGGCGACTGGCTCCGCGCCTAAACTCTTGCGGAGGGCGTCGTACCCACTGGATTCGAGCTCCTCGGCGACCTCAACTCCGCCGCTCTTGACGACACGCCCATCAATCATGACGTGCACACGATCCGGTTTCATGTAGCGCAGAATCCGGCTGTAGTGAGTGATGAGCAGCACCCCGAGATCAGGAGAGCGTAGCTCTTCGACCAGCTCGGCGACCTCACGAACTGCATCTATGTCGAGGCCCGAGTCGATCTCGTCGAGAACAGCGATCTTCGGTTGGACCGCAGCAAGTTGCAGCATCTCGGAACGCTTCTTCTCGCCACCGGACAGCTCATCGTTGACCGACCGGTTCATGAAGTGTTCCATGTTCAAAGACTCGACGGCCGCGGTGGTGCGCGCACGAAACGCGGCAGGGTCGGGAGAAGCTTCGGCCATTTCGTCCAACAGCTCCTCAAGCAGCACGCCACCGATCTGTACCGGGTATTGGAAAGCCTGGAAGACGCCGGCGCGCGCCCGTTCATCAACGGGCATGCCCGATATGTCGATTCCGTCCACAAGGATCGTCCCGGTTGCCTGGTAGTCATCCTTACCGGTCAGGACATGACACAACGTAGACTTCCCGGAACCGTTGGGACCCATTAGCACGTGGACCTCCCCGGCGGGTACCTCGAGGTCGACACCCTTCAGGATTAGCAAATCGCCGATCTTGGCTTCAAGCGACCGAACGGAAAGAGCAAGGCTCATGTCTGGTCCTCTCCGATGACGAGCATGACGTCGCCATCCACAACATTGATTTCATACACAGGCACGGGCTGGGTCGCCGGCAACGCCCCGGGTTTGCCGGTCTCCAGCGAGAACTCTGAACCATGACGAGGACATTCCACGTCACCATCAAAGACCTCCCCCTCCGCGAGCGAGGCTTCGGCGTGGGAGCATCGGTCGCCGATCGCATAAAACGTGTCCTCGATACGAAAGACTGCGACGCGGTGCTCTCCAACGTCAACGCGTACTCCCTGGTTCTCAGGAAACGCATCTACATCGCCGATCCGGACGGCTGCCATCAGACGCGCCCTTCGGACTGAGCGGCAACAAACTTCTTGTTGACGGCAAGCCGAAGTTCGTCGCGAATGTTTCCGTGGGGTACCTTCACCAGCGCCTCCTCAAAGAAGCCCTTCACCTGGAGACGGTCCGCCTGCGCCTTGTCCAGACCTCGGGACATGAGGTAGTACCTTTGGTCTTTGTCGAGAGGCCCCATTGTCGAACCGTGACCACAGCGCACATCGTTGGCGAGAATCTCCAGGTTTGGGACGGACTGGGCGCTCGCGCCATCCGACAGAATAAGATTGCGGTTCGTTTGGTGAGCGTTGGTCTTTTGGGCGCCCTCTTCGATACGAATCAATCCGGTGAACACGGATTCGGCGTCGTCCTCGACGGCTCCCTTCAGAAATATGTTCGACGTGGTGCCAACACCAACATGATCGAGGAAGTAGCGATAGTCGAGCACTTGATCGCGGTCTCCGAAGTAGGCGCCAATGATCTCCATGTGCGATCCATTGCCGATGAGGTCGGCATCAAAGCGAACTCGCGAGTACACCCCACCAAGACCAATCTCGGTGAACGTGCCGGTGGCGTTGTCGTCGAGCGTGTAGAACACGTCGGCAATCGCCCTGGTCTTGTCGCCCCATTGCTGCACGACGGTGAGCTTGAAGTGCGAGTTCTTCCCAATCGACACCTCCAGCTGTGACAGGACAACGGCATCGACCTCCTCGTGTGACGCGAAGTAGACGATCGCCGAAGCCTCAACATTGTCTTCTACGACGACAGTGAGATGAGGCAGGCTGACCGTACCGGATCGGGTGGCACTGATCTCGACCGTGAACGGCTCCTCGACCGCCGTCCCGGAACTGATGTGAAGGAACGCGCCATCGCCGGCGAACGCCCGGTGGATCGCGGCAAAGACATCACGGTCGGCAGGAACACCGCTTCCGAATTTCCCACTGACACAAGGCTCAGTGGTGTTGCGAGCCGATCCGAATACCACACCGTTCGGCAGGTCGCTCACTAGTTCGCCCATCGCCCCGTCAGTGATGGCAAGTGCCCCACGGGCCGAGCGGAAGGGTACGTCGAGAGCTGAGGGTACGCCGCTGGTGGCTAGGTCGAAGGATCCAATGTCGAATCTGAGATCGACGTAGCGCCATTCCTCCTGTTTGGCGGACGGCATGGACAGGTCTGCAAGAGCTGCAACACCTGACTGCTGGAGGTCAGCGAGCCATGTCGGCAGCGTAGGATCGATTGGGGGGTGCGACTTGAGCGAAACCACGTGTCTCCTCGGGGAATCAGACGCCGACATAGTAGTGGCATGTCGCGGCGGTCGAGCCGGTACGACAGACCCGATCACGAGCGAAGGTGGCCTCGAGCTTCGCGGAATACATCATCAAACATGGCCTCGGTGAGACGACCCGTAAACGTGTTTTGCTGACTCGGGTGGTACGACATCACGATGGTGAGGTTACCCAATCCAATGGCAGCGCTGTGCGTAAATCTCGGCCGAGGTCGTGGAGTCTCGTACCCCTGGTCGGCAAGGAACCGCCACGTCGCCAGATATCCGTATTGACCGAGACACACGATGACTTGTTTGTTCGTCAACAGAGCAAGCTCACGCGCCAGAAACGGTGCACAAGCATCACGCTCGACCGGCAGGGGTTTGTTGTCGGGCGGCGCACACCGAACCGGTGACGTCACCCACGCGTCCGTGAGCACAAGGCCGTCGTCGCGATCTACGCTGGTTGGTTGGTTGGCGAATCCGGCGGTATGCAGTGCTCGGTACAGCCAGTCGCCCGAACGATCCCCGGTGAACATTCGCCCGGTACGGTTCGCACCGTGCGCCGCGGGAGCAAGACCGACGACCAGGAGGCGGGCCGCAGGGTCACCGAAACCCGGAACACCCCTCCCCCAGTACTCGTGATCGACGAAAGATGCTCGTTTCACTTCTGCGATGTGCTCGCGCCAATCAACGAGCCGCGGACACAACCGACATCGGGCAATCTCGGTAGCCAGACCGGCAAGGTCCGTCACACGGTCCACTAGGGAAGCAGGAAGCTATCGTCGTAAATCGAATTCGCGGACCAGATCATCCAGCCAAGATCGCGTTTCTCCGCCACGTTCTGTACGGCCACGATCTCTCCGGCGTTGAGCTGCCATGTCTGGATCCATGGTCGATAGATCGAGGTCCCTTCGAGTTTCGGGATACCGGCGTCGAGGGCGGCACTGACGATCTCGACCGGGTAGTTGTTGGGGTTGTCGAAACCCTTCCAACCAGGACCGTAGGTGTAGGTGTAGATCATCGGAGACAGAACGTCGATCACATTGGATAGCTCCGCCGGAGACTGCCCGATGCCTTCGTCCCACCCACTTTCAAGGGTGATCGCAAAGATATCAGCCGCCACCGCACAACCGAGAGGATTCAAAAGGTCGTGTGCCTCCTGGAGAAACGCCGTGATGGTTGCTACCCGAACCTCCTCGGTATATGGCTCTTTGAAGCTGAGTGTCTTGATGTTGCCATCGGACGGGAACCGGACGTAATCGAATTGGATCTCATCGAAACCGAGTTCACATGCCTCTTCGGCGAGATCAAGCGCCAGCTTCCACGAATCCCGGTTTGTCGGATCGAGCCAACGCAAACCCTTGTTGTTCTTCCACGGTTGACCGGTGGTGTTGTCAATAACCGCGAGGTCGGGTCTCGCTTTAGCGAGAGGGTTATCTTGGAACGTCACAATCCGCGTGATCTTGTACAACCCGGCCGCATCCATGTCGGCAAGCGCCCGCTCGACATCGTAGAAGTCTCTCACAGCTCCAATCTCGTTGGCGAGTTCGACGTTGGTCTTGTGGAAAATGATCCCGTCTTCGTTCCGGGTATCGAGAACCAGGGCGTTGACCTCTGACCGGGCCGCGAGAGCCAGGATGTTCTTCCACGCCGCGGGAGACGCGGTCTTCTCCGCGTTGACGCGCAGAGCCTTGATCATGAGTGGTGACATCGTCACATCGATTCTCGGGTCATCCCCGTTCCATCGCGTCGTGATAGATTCCCAGGCCGGCCGATTGATACGCAACTCGCCTGCGGTCACTCGCTCGAGGCGGTAGCGACCGGTGGAATCGGTCTCGTCGACAACGCTCCCAAGCGAAACAATCGCAGAGGACAGCGGCTTACCGTCAGGCGTGGTAATAGTGCCCTCCAGAATCACCGGGTTCAGCTCGACCTCGTAAAGGCCATCCTCGGGAAAAGTCGTGATCAGGGTCGAATCGGGATGGAAGCCGGGAGCATTCACAATGAGTTGTGTCGGAGTCTCGTCCCATTCAAGGCTGACCGCGCCGGTCTCATCGGCCGTTCCAACGTTCTCACCAAAAGAAACCTGAGCCTCAATCGGTTCGCGTTGCTCGCGATCAACGACCTTGAATGCAATTTGCGGCGGTGCAGGCTCAGGCGACCTCACCGCGTCTCCTGAGACGATGACGCTAGGACCGGCACACGCCCCTAAACCAAGGGCGGCAAATACCAGTATGAAACCAAGATTTCGGGGGCGCATCAGCGGAAATGATCCTCGCGATGACTCGTTGTGAGCCTGTGACGGTGCTAAGAGGCTAGCCGCCCATTGCGTTAACCGTCGACGCCTGATAGGTTAAGAGCAACATCCCCCATTTGGAGGACCCCGGGGGATGTACGGAAGGGCATGGGGGTGGCTATGGCGACAACCGTACGACGGCCGCCAGGGCACGACATAATCGGGATGTACTTAGAGGAAGTTGCTGCGCACAGGCTCCTCAACGCGCCTGACGAGGTGCGGCTGGCAAGGATCATCGAGCGTGGTCAGATCGCCGCGCTCGACCTCGCCAATCGGTCCATTCCCCTTCCGAGGTCCACGCGGGCACGACTCGAGGAAGAGGTTGCCCAGGGACAAGAGGCTCAAGCCGAGTTCATCCGTTCCAACCTTCGACTCGTCGTATCTATCGCAAAACGATATACCGGCCGGGGACTCGACCTGCTGGACTTGATTCAGGAAGGGAACCTCGGACTCATCAGGGCCGTCGAGAAATTCGACTGGCAGATGGGCTACAAGTTTTCGACGTACGCCACCTGGTGGATCCGCCAGGCGATATCACGTGGGCTCGGGAATCAGGGTCGAACCATCCGCATACCAGTCCACATGATCGATGTAGTCAGGACTACACGGGAGGCCATACTCAGCCTCACCGACGAACTTCGTCGTAGACCGACAGTCCCGGAGATCGCTGAACGTTCCGGCCTCACGATCGACAAGGTACGTCGAGCACTCGCAGCTCCCAGCGATCCGGTGTCTCTCGACCGACCGGTCGGTGATGAACAGGAGTCGACACTGGCGGACTTCGTCGCCGACGAATGTGCGGCAGACCACTTCCTCGCAGTCGAAGCACGTCTCGGCTTCCAGCAGATTGTCGCAGCACTCCGCGAGTTGACGCCACGAGAACAAGATGTGCTTATCCTGCGGTACGGCCTCGACGGCGACGCACCACGTACGCTCTCAAAAGCAGGAGCTCTCCTCGGGATAACTCGCGAGCGAGTCCGCCAGATCGAAACTCGAGCGCTCATGAGATTGCGCGACAACTCCGAAGGAACCGGACTGCGCAGCCTTCTCTAGGAGCATTGCTCAATGGGTCGTATCCGGACTCCTACACTGGCCGGATGGACTTCATCTTCTTGCTCATCGTCGCCGCGGTGCTCGGGGGAATCGGGGCACGGCTCGCAGGCCGGGACAACAATGGCTGTTTCATGTCGATCATTCTTGGTCTCATCGGGGCGATGCTCGGTCGCGCCGCGTCCGACCGGCTCGGGTTCGGCGACATCTGGACAATCACACTCGGAGGCACCCGGGTTCCAGTCCTCTCGACGATCGTCGGTTCAGCGTTGTTTGTAGGTCTCCTCAATCTCCTGGCTGGGAAGAACCGACGCTAACCCGGCGCCGACACCTACGGTGTACGGCTGCTGCCGCGGTGGGAGTTCAGCGGAATCACGGCGGTCCCCTCGGCGAGGGCACGGTCGTCTGCGACTATCCGAGCAAGGGTCGCCTTCTTGAGCTCGGCGGCGAATGCATCTTTCGAGGCTCCCCACACCCAGTGAAGTGCGCAGACTTCCTCCCAGTGACACGGTCCTCCCTTGAGAGCACACTCCGCCGCTTCAAGCGGACCCTCGGTCGCTTCGACTATGTCCAGAAGAGTGACCTCATCTGCGGGGCGGGCAAGAACGTAACCACCGGTCCGCCCAGGACGAGACGCCACCAAACCACTGCGTTGAAGAATTGGGAGAATCTGATGAAGGAATCCCTTCGGAATGGTCATCTCCTCCGCCAGCGTGGATGCCGTCACCATCTCCCCTTCATCCCGGGCGAGATACACCAGGGCACGTATCGCGTAGTCGGTTCTTCGTGTCGGAACGATCTTCATATGAGACCAACTCTACAACCCGCGCGAACTAAGAACTCCGAATGACTTGTTTGGCGGAGACCTTTCCTTGTATATTGTCACGCTATGTACTCAACATACGACGCAATCAGCGTGTATGTTGCCAGATCGAGGGAAGCGTGAGGGGATAGAGTGCACAACATTGCTCCTGGCCGCGAGGCCATTCATCTGCCGATGTTACGGCTTCGGGCAGTCGGATGAAGAGGGATCTGATCAACACGGGCCTGCTCTGGCTCGTTCTTACCATCCTCGGTTGGGTCCTGGTTCTCAATTGGAACATCTTTCCTCCCGCGCTTGCACGGGAGGCAGAAATCGTCGATAACGCGTTCAACCTCCTCATGGTGCTGGCAGTCCCGGTATTCACATTCATCGTCGCGATCATGATCTACGCAGCGTTCCGCTTCCGAGACCCTGAGCGCACGGAAGACGGGCCACCGATACGGGAAACCGGACGAATCATGACCGCCTGGCTCGTAGTGACGGTCACACTCGCTGCGGGCATCCTGATCAACCCGGGGTTTGTGGGTATGGCCGAGATCAGAGCCGGGGGTGAACCCGACATCGTCATCGGCATCACCGGGCAGCGGTGGTCGTGGACGATCAGCTATCCAAACGGCGTGGACGTTACGAGCTACACCGGTGAGTTGGTCCTGCCTGTAGACAATCGGATTGAGTTCGAGATCACCAGTCTCGATCCCGATGTCATCCACTCCGTTTGGATCCCAGCCTTCAGGATCAAGAAGGATGCGGTCCCGGGTCGCATCACCCAAATGTTCATCACACCGACCGAGACAGGATCGTTCGAAGACGACCCGAACGTCCGGCTCCAGTGCGCGGAGCTCTGTGGACTGGGTCACGCAACCATGGCAATGAAGGTACGCATCGTTGAACAGGCTGAGTTCGACGCGTATCTGGACGAGATTCTGGCAGAAGGAAGCTGAGACTATGTGGCCACTTATTCGCGGGACAGTGTCCGGAATTGTCGGATACCTGATCGGGGCATTGCTCGCAACCGTCACCACAAGTTCAACGTTTTCGGGGGAGTTTGCACTCGTCCTCGGCTTCGCTTTCGGACTCATGGGTTGGCTCTTTGGCATCGGAATGTGGAACGCTTGGGGTCGCCAGTGGGTCGGACTCCCCACCAAGAGTGAGGACGCCGACGGGTGGCGTCGCTACTTCCGTTTCAATACCGACCATAAGGTCATCGGGGGCCAGTACCTGGTCACGATGCTCGTCGTATTTCTCCTAGCAGGCCTTGTCGCTGTAGCGATACGAGCCGAGCTCGCGTCCCCCGGTCAAAGTTTCTTTGCCCCGGACACATACAACAAGGTCATGTCGATGCACGGCATCCTGATGATTGCCGTGGCCGTGGCCGGTATTCTTGGAGCCTTCGGGAACTACCTTGTCCCGCTCATGATCGGGGCAGACGACATGGCGTTCCCCCGCATCAATGCACTCGGCTTTTGGATGATCCCCCCGGTCGCAGTCGCCTTGCTTGCCGCTCCCCTCGTCGGATCATTCAACGCCGGGTGGACGTCGTACCCACCGCTCAGCGTGCTCAACGCCGACGGTCAGGTGCTCTTCAACGTTGCGGTGATCACGTTTGGCCTCTCATCTATTCTGGGAGGCCTCAATATCGTCGCGACTGTAATCACGATGCGAGCGCCCGGCATGACGTGGTGGAAACTTCCGATCTTTGTGTGGGCCGCCTTTGCTGCCTCGATCTTGAGCCTCACGGTCACCCAGTTCTTCGCCGCTTCGCTCATCATGATCCTTCTCGACCGTATCGCCGGGACAACCTGGTTCGGCGCACCAGGAGGAGGCACCGCACTGCTGTACGAGCACGTATTCTGGTTCTACTCACATCCGGCCGTGTACATCATGGTGTTACCGGGGATGGGCGTCATCCTTGAGATCATTGCCCACTTCTCGCGCAAACCTCTCTTCGCCTACAAGGCCTCAGTCATATCGTTCCTCAGCATCGGCGGAATCGGTTCAATCGTGTGGGCGCATCACATGTTTACCAGCGGGATGGCACAAAACCTCGAAGGTCCGTTCATGGCTCTCACTGAGCTTGTGTCCATCCCGACAGGCATCATCTTCCTCGCGGCGATAGGCACGTTATGGCGAGGCAAGCTCTGGTTCCAGACCCCGTTACTCCTGGCATTCTTCTGGATATTCCAGTTTCTGATTGGTGGTATCACCGGGATATTCCTGGCCGACTTCGTGACAGATCTCTCGCTGCATGACACATACTTCGTGGTCGCGCACTTCCACTACACGATTGTCGGTGGATCCATCTTCGCTTTGATGGCAGGAACCTTCTATTGGTTCCCGAAGGTAACGGGTCGCATGTACAACGAACGTCTGGGAAAGATCTTTGCTACCTGGTTCTTCGTGTTCTTCCAACTGACATTCATTCCACTGTTCTGGGTGGGCCTCAACGGTATGAACCGACGCGTCGGTACCTACCAGGACAACCTCGGTGGCGTGAATCGCTTTGCGAGCGTGATGGCCATGATCATGGCGCTCGGGTTCGTCCTCTTTGTCGTCAACCTCTTGTGGTCGGCGAAGCGGGGACCGATCGCGGGAGCAAACCCATGGAACGCCAGGACTCTCGAATGGCAGGTGTCCTCTCCTCCACCGAAACACAACTTCGCTACCCCACCCTCGATCGACGGCGGCCCGTACGACTACGGCACCGTCGGAGCGGCCACCCATCTCAGTGGCGCCACAGAGCCGGTGGGATGAACCCATGACGAATGAACCCGATGATGGAGGAACGATGACCGCAGCAACATCTACCTACGGTCCCGGAAGCTACCGGGACAAGGCGCGATCGGGATGGATCACGGCGGTCCTGCTCGGTGTCCTCACACTGATCGAGTATGCGGTCGCAGTAACGGTGGAAAACCCGCTGCTGCTCCTGCTCCCGTTTGTTCTCGCCAAGGGTGCATTGATCATGGACTTCTTTATGCACGTGAGGAAACTCCGGACCGGAGGCGATCACTGATGACAACCAGCGCAGAACTCATCGAACACGGTCATGGACCGTCCAAGCAGAGACGGATCAACCAACTCGGGTTGTGGTTGTTTTTTGCCTCCGAAACGTTCCTCTTCGGCGCCTTTATTTCGTCACGGTTCGCAACGACCCAGACAGAAACGCCAGCCGATCTCAACCAGGCACTTGCTCTAGGGCTCACCATCGTGTTGTTGCTCTCAAGCATCAGCGCGTACATGGCAGAGACTGCGAACGCCCACGACGATCGCAGAGGGTTCAAGATCTACACGATCGCGACAATTCTCCTGGGTACCCTCTTCCTCGGAGGCGTCGCTCTGGAGTGGACCGAGGCCCTTGAATACTTCCCCCCCGGGACGATCTACGGTACGGCGTTCTTTAGCCTGGTTGGACTACATGCGTTCCATGTGCTCACCGGCCTGATTGCACTTCTGGTGATCCTCTTTTTGGGCAAAGAGGGTCGGTTCGGTTCCAAGGACAGTTGGCCGGTCGAGGGTGTCATCAAGTATTGGCACTTCGTCGACCTTGCGTGGGTCATCATCTACCCGACGCTGTACCTGTTCTGACGGGTCGCCCGGGACGTGGCCTAGAACAGTCGCAGGTGGGGTGAGTCGATGCCGCGCAAACGGTCGTAATCGATCTCGACCCAGGTGATGCCGCGGTCTTCGGCCAGCACGCGCGCCTGGGGTTTCACGACCTGCGCGACAAAGATACCCCGTACCGGAGCGAGCCTGTCGTCGCGGTTAAGGAAGTCAAGATACCGGGTGAGTTGCTCCACACCATCTATCTCGCCGCGACGTTTGACTTCGATCGCCACGGTACCGTCGTCATCGGCGCGACACAGCAGGTCCACGGGCCCGATCGGAGTCGGATATTCGCGCCGGATCAACTCAAGGCCCTCTTCGATCTCCTCGGGATGGTCGGCCAGCAACCGCTGGAGATCCGCCTCGACGCCGTCTTTCTGAAGCCCCGGGTCGTCGCCGAGTTCCATAGCAGTCTCGAAAAAGATCTCCCCAAATGTGATCGTCAACGTCTCCCCCTTCGGATTCGTCACAACCCACCGCTGACCGTCGTCGATGAGATGGTTGGGGGCGTTCATCCAGTTGAGTGGTTTATACGCACCACCATCGGCATGAACCGCTACACAGCCATCTGCCTTCACCATGACCAGACGGGTCGCCAAAGGAAGATGGGCGTTGAGCCGACCCTCGTAGTCGACCGTGCATTGGGCAATAACAATCCGCATCCACCCAGGCTACCCGACCCCGAACTGTGGATAGCTCGCATGGGTGCCGTGAGCTAGCGGGCAACGCCCACTGCAGCCAGCACGGCGGTTGTGCAGCGTTGGCGGTACTCGGCGTGGGAGTCTTCCCAGTCGGCGCGTTGTAACCATTGCAAGAAAAAGCCCTCAACGATGGCCCGCATCGTTGCTGCGGCTTCCGTCAGATCGGTCGCTGGGATCGAGCCCGCGTACATTGCTTCGCCGAGGATCTCTGCATAGTGCCCCTCGATGATCTCGGTCGCGGTTGCGCCAAGGCTATCGAAACCATCGACTCGCGTCTGGTGCTCAACGCCATCGAGATAGAACCTGAAGAAATCCCGATTCGCTTGTGGGTTGCGCCACACGGCCGCTACCACGGCTCGGATCGCATCCAGCGTGTCCTCACTCGATTCGACCGCAGCCCGCAGCCTTCTCGCGGTACCGCGCAGCACCCACTCCAGGGCCGCAAGAACAAGAGCATCCTTGGAGCCGTAGTGATACAACACAAGACCCTTGGAGACACCTGCCTCGTCTGCGACCTCGGTCAACGGAACCCGATGCACGCCACGGCGCGACATCACTCGGTAGGCAGCTTTGACGATCGAGAGGCTGCGCTCCTCAATCGACGCTTCCGCCGCCGTCAGAGCCGCCATGGCGTCCTACGGCAGCTTGACATAGAGAAAATCCTCGGGTTTGTTCTGGATACCCTTGGACGGAGGGGCGATCCAGCTCGCATACTCACCCGCCTCGAACTTGGAGTTCATCAGACTCTCGATGTGTGCCCGATCGGCGACCGTCGGGAGCCACTCATCAACAGCAGCTTCCCATTCATCGTCGGTGAGCAACTCTCCAGTTGGCGATGTGTTGAGATCGGAGAATTCGCCGATCTCTCGGTTGAACGCAACGTGCGGCAGCCTGATCTCGAAATCGATGCCCGCGCCGGCGATCACACGATTCCAGCGAGCTACCCCTCCCTGGCAATCGTCGATAAAGTCGTCGCGCAGCCTTGCGTTGAGCGCGATGAGAGCAGGAACGTCGACCGAGCGGAAACGACCATCCACCAGCTTCATGACCGGGTAGGTATCGTTGATGAGACGATGGTCATCGTCGAGTTGTGACTCGTGGTACCGACCCTTGATCCCGGCGTTGAAGGCGTTTGCGGCGTTCGTCGACTCCTCCGATCCGAAGAGATCTAGCGTCAGAGAGAAGTGCTGGTTCGTTTTTCGCTGAACTGTCGGCAGATCGATCACACCAAGCGGGCGAATCGCCTCGAGGTCGTACGGATCCTCGATCCCCGCCGCTTCCATTGCCTCGACCGTCGCCTGAACGACACGCCGAATACCGGTGTAGCCGACAAACATGTGATGCGCCTCCTCGGCGAGCATGAAGCGGCAGGTTCTACTTAGCGGATCGAACCCCGACTGTGCCAGTGCCTCAAGCTGCATCTTCCCGTCGCGGTCGGTGAAGTAGGTGAACATAAAGAACGACAACCAGTCGGGCGTTTCTTCATTGAACGCGCCGAGCATTCTCGGACGATCGTCGCTTCCCGACTGGCGCTCCAATAACGCACCGGCCTCCTCGCGACCATCCCGACCAAAATACTTCTGCAACAAATAGACCATCGCCCACAGATGACGCCCCTCCTCCACATTGACCTGAAACAGGTTGCGCAGGTCATAGAGAGATGGGGCCGTTGCGCCGAGGAACCGCTGTTGCTCGACCGAAGCCGGCTCCGTGTCACCCTGGATCACAATGAGTCGTCGCAGCAGAGCGCGATATTCGCCCGGCACCTCCTGCCACACCGGCTCACCTGCGTGCTCGCCGCAGGGAATCGTACGCCCCTCGACCGCGGGCGCGAGCAGAATCCCCCACCGGTAGTCAGGCATCTTCACGTAGTCGAACTGTGCCCAACCTTCGTTCTCGACACTGACGGCGGTCCGCAGAAACACGTCCGCGGCCTGAAAACCCTCGGGTCCCATCGACATCCACCAGTCGATATAGCCGGGATGCCAAGCCTCAAGTGCGCGTCGCAGCTTCGGGTCGTCGGCTAGACCGACATTGTTCGGAATCAGGGCGTCGTAGTCAACCTTCTCTGAACTCGTCACGTCACACTCTCCTCTTGTCATATTCGGGACGCAATCCTGTCCCGTATCGGCGCAGCGCTCCGGTTTCACCAGAAGCGCTTGGCCGTTGAAACACCCAGTTCTGCCAGGCCGTCAAGCGACCAAAGATCTTTGTCTCCAACGTCTCAGGGCCGGGGAAACGAAGGTTCGCCTCCATTGCGGTGAGACAGTCCGGACTAAACGAGGTGCGCTCCTCAAGGATAATCCGCAGCTCGTCATCCCAGTCAATGTCGTCATAGATCTCGGTGACCAGCCCCGCCTCCATCGCGGCGTCAGCGTCGAGCCGTACGCCAATTGCATCCTCCGCGGCCCGCAATCCCTCCTCGTCGCCCCAGAATCGAGTGGCTAGACGGCTCAATCCGTTCGACATCGGGAGCACACCACGGCTCGAATCGGTGAGAGCGAGCACGGCGAGGCGGTCGTCGTCCTCAGTGGTACCAAGGAACATGTACGTCCGGTCACTCGCGAGTCCGAGCTCCGCGAGCGTTCCCCCGAAACACGACCCCGGTTCGATCAGCACAACGATGGTACGCGACGTGACATCGAGCCGTTTGAGGACCCGTCGCCAGAACAACATCACCTCGTTGACGAACCAGTGGCCGGCGTGCTCATGAAGAAAGCGGTCGTGATCGAGAACCGCATCGAGATCTCCTTCGGTACGAATGATCCAGGTACCGATCTCCAGCTCGTTGACCCGCAGATGGAGGATGGCGTCGTCAAGTTCACGAGCTAGCCGCAGTACCCACCAGTCGGCGCCGGCCGACACCGCACCCTCGGGATCAGCAGGAGCAGAGTCGGTGGGGCCTTTGATCAGGATCTCCGCAGTTCGAGCATCACGATCGATGGTGACCGCCACAGAGGAGTAGTCGACACCATTCTCACCAAACATGCGGTTGAGCGGAGTGAGGGTGACGCCCGTGGCTTCGGCCGGCCGCAGACTGGCGTTGGCGAATTCCGCGGCCCGATCGGCAACTCGCTCGTTAAAGGTCGACCCGGGTACAAGTTCGTCGATGAGTTTCCACTCGACCGCCCGCGAGCCCTTGATACCTTCTTCGATCGTGCAAAAGACGTCGGCTCGATCACGGCGAACGAATCGCTTGTCAACAAGGCGTGTCAACCCGCCGGTGCCAGGCAGGACCGCAAGCAGAGGGACCTCAGGGAGCGCAACGGATGCACTACCGTCATCGATCAGCATGATGTAATCGGTCGCCAGCGCCAACTCGTAACCACCACCGGCCGCGGTGCCGTTGATCGCTGCCAGATAACGCTGCCCGGACTCGGCAGTGGCCTCTTCGATCCCGTTGCGCGTCTCGTTGGTGAATTTGCAGAAATTGACTTTGAGAGGGTGTGGGGCCCCCGCCAACATCGAGATGTTGGCGCCCGCACAGAACACGCGTTCCTTCATCGAGCCGAGCACAACGGCACCAACCTCGGGGTGTTCGAAACGCAGCCGTTGAATCGCGTCAGCTAACTCGATGTCCACACCGAGGTCGTAGGAGTTCAACTTAAGTTTGTAGTCGCCATGGAGCCCACCGTCGGGATCGACGTCCATGTCGAGCGTGGCGACACGACCGTCGACGGCCAATCGCCAATGTCGGTACCGATCGGGATGGGTTTGAAAATCAATCACGACGACAAGATAGACTGACCGGTCGGTCAGGACAAGTGGGTCGCCCAAGCGTGTGCAGTGATCGCGGTCGGATTAGCCGACCGAGCCTTCCATTTGGAGTTCGATCAGGCGGTTCAACTCGACGGCGTACTCCATCGGGAGTTCCTTCACGATCGGTTCGATGAAACCGGCAACGATCATCGCCATGGCTTCTTGCTCGGAGAGCCCACGAGCCATTAGATAGAACAACTGCTCGTCACCGACCTTGGAAACCGTCGCCTCGTGACCAATGTTGGTGTTCGACTCCTCGATCTCCAGATACGGATAGGTATCGGAACGTGAATGCTCATCGAGAATCAGTGCGTCACAGCGAACAAACGAACGGGCATTTACGGCGCCATCCTCCACCCGCACCAGGCCGCGATAACCTCCGCGTCCACCATCGAGCGAGATCGACTTGGACGTGATGAGCGATGTCGTGTTTGGCGCGACGTGGACCATCTTCGCTCCCGCATCGAGCACCTGCCCCTTGCCGGCCATGGCTATTGACAACACCTCGCCGTGGGCGCCCTCTTCCATGAGCCACACAGCCGGATACTTCATGGTCAGCCGAGATCCGAGGTTGCCGTCGATCCACTCCATGGTGGCGTTCTTATAGGCGGCCGCGCGCTTGGTGACCAGGTTGAAGACGTTGGTAGACCAGTTCTGAATGGTCGTGTAGCGACAGCGCCCACCCTCCTTGATGATGATCTCAACGACCGCTGAGTGCAGCGAGTCACTCGAGTACGTCGGCGCCGAGCAACCCTCTACGTAGTGACAGAACGCGCCCTTGTCGATGATGATCAGCGTGCGCTCGAACTGACCCATGTTCTCCGCATTAATCCGGAAGTACGCCTGCAGCGGCTGGTCCACATGCACGCCCGGAGGCACGTAGATGAACGATCCTCCCGACCACACGGATGAATTCAACGCTGCGAACTTGTTGTCGTTCGGAGGAATGATCGTCCCGAAGTACTCCTTGACGAGCTCCGGGTAGTCACGGACCGCAGTGTCCATATCGCAGAAGATCACACCGAGCTCTTCGAGATCTTCACGGTTGCGGTGATACACGACTTCAGACTCGTACTGTGCGGTTACGCCGGCGAGATACTTACGCTCGGCTTCGGGGATCCCGAGCTTTTCGTAGGTCTCCTTGATGGAGTCCGGAACCATGTCCCAGTCATTGACCTGGGACTCGGTTGGCTTGATGTAGTAGTAGATGTCGTCGAAGTCGATCTCGTCGAGCAACCCGCCACCACCCCACGTCGGCATTGGCTTGGCAAGGAACCGCTTGTACGCCTTGAGGCGGAAATTGAGCATCCACTCAGGTTCCTTCTTCATGCGTGACATCTCGCGGATGAGCGCTTCGTCTAGACCCTTTTCGGGCTTGAAGACATAGTCCTCCTCATCGGCCCAGCCGAGGGAGTACTTACCAAGATCAACATCTACAACTGACACAAGAACCTCTCCGTGTTGGGCGGCGTGTTGCCTATTTACACTATCGCCGTAGTGTCATTATCGCACACCTCTACGGCTCTGGGAACCAGTCAATAAGGTACCAGGTCCGCGCCATGACACGATCGCGACGTGACAGAGAAACGATCTGACCAAGATCCGTGGAGCGCATCATCCAGGGGGCTCCTCGTGGTAGATGGCCCACCGGGGTGGGTGTGGGAGTGGGGGAAGACCGTTCCAACCCGGTGGGCCATCATCACTAATAACAACGTCTACCGGGCCACCGGTGTTCCCTCTAAAGCTCGGACTGCGTCGCGATCGGAGCAGGGTCTATCCAAACCGGGGCTTCCGGACGTATCACGCAGAACTCATTTCGAGCTCCATCCCATCGTTCGAGCAGCTCGGAACCGCGGTCGCTTCCGGTAAGAGCGACGTGTCGCGCGACGATCTGGGCGAGTTGTTCGACTTCGGGCGCCGAGAGTTCACGCGGGATGTTCGTTGACGAGACCTGAAGACGAACAGTGCCTTGGGGATCCCACAGAAACAGCACGCCGCCGGTCATGCCCGCGGCAACGTTCCGTCCCGCCTCCCCGAGGCACACAACGATCCCTCCGGTCATGTACTCACAACCGTGGTCCGACATGCCTTCGACGACGGCCACCGCGCCCGAGTTTCGGACGGCGAACCGTTGGCCGACAGCGCCGGCGACATAGAGCTCTCCACCGATCGCCCCGTACAGGCACGCATTCCCGGCGCCCTGTACCGGCTGACCTGCCGAGCGATGTGGAGCAATTGAAATCACACCACCCCCCATACTCTTGCCCACGTAGTCATTGGCTGCACCCAGAAGATGCATCGAGACACCCGGCGACAGAAAAGCACCGAAGGATTGGCCGGCGGTTCCCGACAGACGCACGGTGACCGTACCGTCCTCAGCTCCGCGACCCTCGGTGAGTTCAGCAATCTCACCGGAGAGCCGCGTACCAATTGCCCGGTCAGTATTCCCGATCGGAAATGCAAGATCGACAGTCGTGCCGCGAGCAACCGCACGTCTACCCTCGACAGCGAGAACTTCTCCAACCCTGGACCGTTCGATACTCCTGAAATGTCTACTCGACGAGAAGTCACTGCGTGAGAGTCGATCGACAAATGCTGTCGCTACCCGGTTGGCGTCGTCGCGGGGTACGAGGAGATCCGCACGACCGATAACTTCAGCCAGTGTCCGGGCACCCATCCCGGCAAGGTGATGGCGAATTTCCGCGCCGACGTGGCGAAACAGTGCAATCAGCTGGTCAACACTGCCGGAGTACTTCGCTCGGAGATCTTCGCGCTGGGTAGCAATGCCGACAGGGCAGGTGTTGAGGTGACATTGGCGGACCATCTTGCACCCGAGCGCCAGCAGTGGCACAGTCCCCCATCCGTAGCGATCGGCGCCCAGCAGCGCGGCGATGATGACATCTCGGCCCGTACGCATACCCCCGTCAGTTTCCACGCTAAGACCCGACCGGAGACCGTTGTGGACGAGGGCTTGGTGGGCTTCGGCAAGACCAAGCTCCCACGGCGACCCGGCGTGTTTGATACTCGCCAGCGGTGACGCCCCGGTACCTCCGGCGTTGCCCGAGATCGTGATGCCGTCGGCGAGCGCTTTGGCCACACCAACAGCAATTGTGCCGACGCCGGGGCCGGACACAAGCTTCACGGAAACTCTCGCCAGAGGCTTAAACGTCTTGAGGTCGTAGATGAGCTGGGCGAGATCCTCGATCGAATAGATGTCGTGATGGGGCGGCGGCGAAATCAACGTTACGCCTGCGAGCGTGTGACGCAGCGCAGCAATTGCCGGAGTGACTTTATGACCCGGGAGTTGCCCGCCCTCCCCCGGCTTTGAGCCCTGAGCCATCTTGATCTGGAACTCCTCGGCCGACGCCAGATAGCCCGGCGTGATCCCGAACCGGCCGGAGGCGATCTGCTTGATCCTCGAATTACGCGATGTTCCAAACCGGGCCGGGTCCTCGCCGCCTTCACCGGAGTTCGACATTCCACCGATGTAGTTCATTGCTTCGGCGAGAGTCTCGTGAGTCTCTGCGGAGATCGCGCCGAGCGACATCGCGGCAGTCGTGAAACGCCGCATGATGCGCTCGATCGGCTCTACTTCCTCCACGGAAACGGCGGGTCCGACAGCTTGGATGTCGAGGAGATCTCGAATCTCCAGTGCTGGCCGATCGTCCTGCACCTGTCCGAGATACTTCTCCCATTGCGCTGTCCCACCGGACCGCACTGCCTTCTGAAGCGCCAGAACCGCGCGTGGTGCGGCGATGTGTGGCATGCCACCACGACGGTGCTTGTAGTACCCACCCGGATCCTCGTCCCCGGTTTCGAAATCGGCGTGACGACGAATGATGTCGTTGGCGATTCTGTCCCACCCAACCCCTCCGATGCGGTGTTGCACCCACCGGAAGGCCCGATCAACAACTTCGTGATCGAGACCGATGGCCTCGAAGAGTTCGCTTCCTCGATAGGACGCAATCGTGCAGATACCCATTTTGGACATGATCTTGAGAAGCCCGGTCTCAAGGGAACATCGGTAGTTCTCTTGCGCCTCTACCGGCCCGACGTCGATCGCCCCATCGACAGCCATACTGCGCACCTGTTCGATAGCGAGATAGGGATACACCGCGGACGCACCAACACCGATGAGGCAGGCGAAGTCGTGGGCATCGCGAGGTTCGCCGGATACCGCAATGATCGATGCATGCAACCGAAGTCCGTCGTCGATGAGTCGATGATGGACCGCGCCGACCACCGCAACGATCGGAAGCGGAGCCCGAGTTGCAGTCACCCCCATATCCGAAAGGACGAGAATCGTCACCCCATCTACCACAGCAGCCGAAGCACTATCGCAGAGCGCATCCAGTGCATCCAGCATGCCCTCAGTACCACTGGTGGCGTCGAAGGTGATATCCAAACTATGTGCGCGGAAGTGCGGATCGGTATTCGCAGTCAGACCCTGCAACTCGGCATCGCTGAGCACCGACGAGCGCAGTTCCAACAGGTGGGCCTGTTGGGCGGTCTCTTCGAGGATCGACCCACGGCGCCCGAGGTATGTCCGCAGGGACATGACCAGCTTCTCGCGAATGGGGTCCATCGGAGGGTTGGTGACCTGAGCAAACGCCTGGTGGAAATAGCGCGGCAGACGCTGGGGCCATTCCGAGAGCGCAGCGAGGCCCGTGTCGTGACCCATGGAGAGCATCGGATCGGTGCCTTGTGCCATTGGTTGGAGAATCAGTCGACGTTCCTCAGCGGTGTACCCGAAAACGCGGCTAAGTTTCGTCGCGTCGTACCGCTCATCTTGCAGGTCATCGAACGGACCGTGGATGGTCTGAGTCTCTGTCGTGACCCACTCAACGTACGGAGCCTTTGCTGCGAGACGCCGGCGCGCCTCATCAGCGAAGATCACCCGGCCGTCGTCGAGGTCAACAAACAGCACATCCCCCGGACCGAGTTGACCGGTTGCAGTCGCCTCAATCTCGTCTGCCGGCGAAAGCCCGGCCTCCGAGGCGACGATGATGATATCGTCAGTCATGGTCCACCGGGACGGCCGCAGACCGTTGCGGTCGAGACCCGCAATCAGATGGCGACCATCGCTGGCCGCGATCGCCGCCGGACCGTCCCAGGGTTCGCTGAGAAAAGCGTGATATTCGTAAAACGCCCGCATCTCATCGGAAAGATCACCAACGTTCTCCCACGCTTGGGGCATCAGCATCTCTTTGGTGTGCGATACCGAGCGGCCGGAGCGCACGAGTACCTCGAACGCATTGTCGAGAGATGCCGAATCCGACGGAAGGGGCTCAATGAGCGGGTTGAGATCCGAGAGACGGTCTCCCCAAAGGTTGCTGGCGAGGTCGTTGCTGCGTGCCGCCATCCAACTGCGATTCGCCTGGACCGTGTTGATCTCACCGTTGTGCGCCAGTATGCGGAACGGTTGCGCCATGCCCCACGCGGGGAAGGTGTTCGTCGAGTAGCGCTGGTGGAAGATGGCGAAATCGGTCTCGAACATCGGGTCGATGAGATCCCAGTAGAACTGCTCAACCGTTGAGGCGAGAAAGAGGCCCTTGTAGACAACCGTGCGACTCGATGCAGAACAGATAAAAAACGCGTCGTCTTCGACTTGTCGAGTAGCCAACCTGCGGGCGAGGTACATCTTTCTCTCGAAGTCGTCGCTCGACACCGCTTCATCCGCTGCGACCAGCAGTTGCTCGATTACCGGTAGCGAACGCCGCGCGGTCTCGGAGAGGACGGTCGTCCCCACCGGAACGGTTCTCCACCCCAGCACTCGGAGATCCTCGCGTTGTGCCGCCGCCTCGACAATCGTCCTGGCGGGGACGGTGTCGACGGTCGGGAGGAACACCATGAAGACTCCGAGTTGGCCTTCCCCGACCGGGTCTACGCCCATCCCGATGAGATCGCGCTCGAGCAGTTTGAACGGAATACGAGTCATGAGACCGGCGCCGTCGCCAGTACCGTCTGACGAGCGGGCACCGCGATGGTCGAGTGCGTGGAGGCACCGTACGGCGGTTCCGACAAGTCGATGCGTACGACGACCTTTGCGGTCCGAGACAAACCCGACGCCGCATGCGTCGCGTACATCCTCGGGGTCATAGAACCCGTGATGGGCCGTCATCTCGTCACCTCCATTGCGCGTCGTTGCAAGAGCTGAGTAGCTGGTCTCCTAACGCATGAAACACATCCCCAACAGTGCCTGCACTGTACGGAGTGTGCTGATATCTGCAAAAAGGATGCATGGAGGAAGCGGATTCATACAGGTATACGGTGTTCTACCCTGTGCCTCATGCCTGCACTCGTCGTCGGCGCCGATACCCCCCAGGGCGCCAAGATTATTGACGCCCTCACACAGCGCGACGGCGACCTACGTGCGTTTGTGAGCACGTCGGATGCCCGGGGACATCTCCTGGCCCGCGGGATCCCGGCAGCGAACGGCGACGTCTCGGACGGGTCCCACGTCGGTGGTGCCGCATATGGGGCGTTCTGTGTCATCTGTGTGTCGACCGCAACACACGACGAACGCGAGCGCGCGTTCGCCGGGACGCCGGAGGCAGTCGTCGCGCAGTGGGCTGACGGGTTCAAGGATGCCGGTGTTGCACGGATAATCTGGGTCTCGTGCGATGACGTGGACGGGTCAGCGCTCGCCGACATTGGCGCAGAGTTCGTATCGATCGTCTTCGACAAAACGGCGCCCAGCCGAGTGCTCCACCTCGTCGACGCCGATACGGTGTAGCGAGATGACGCCCCGGAGTCAGAATACTTCCTGACACGCCGGGGCGGTGGCAGTGTGGAACCCCTGATGGAGGGCAAGCACAGTTGCGGGTTCGCCCACGACCCGCCCTGCAGCAGCAAGCTGGACGGCAGAAGCACCGCCAAGGTACAACGAGCTGAGTTCGACGATCCCAAGCGAGACGTCTGCGGAGTCGTCGGACCGAACACAGCTCCCCACTCCATCTCGCACTGTGAGCCGAAAAACTCCGCCGAGCGCCGATCGAAAGGAGTCGCGGACGTCCAACACAACATCAATGTCCCGCTCATACGTGCGCGCCGCTAGCGCCGCTTCAACATCGAGGATTCGGACCCAGAGACCGTCTTCAACCTTCCTGTCGATCACCCGGTGATTGCCCACGAGATGAGGGAGAGGATCGTCTACCGGCATTAGATGCCATTCCACTTTTGGGTACAGGTCGATCGAGGTCATAAAGCGCCACATGGTCTCGCGAGCCTGATCGTCATCGGCGTACATTTCGACGATCCTCACGGGCTCCGCGCCATCCAGAGAGAAGGTATTCGGATGACGGAACGTCGCAAGCCCTGTGAGCCGTCCCCGGCGGTGAGTACGCAGAACACGCAGTGCGGTACCCCCACCGCGGCGGTATTCGGGATCATCGAGGATCCGAGCGCGCCACCACGCCTCAGACCGGAGGTGGAGACCGGCACGACGGTGCGCTACCCGCGCACAGATCGCTTTGTAGTCATCCTCGGCATCGCCAACCTCGCTAAGCGAAACATCGTCAAGATCTCCCGATTCCGGCCATCTGAGAGCGTCGGAATCGATGCCTGCGTGGTAATGCCAGGTCGCGACGCCATACCCGTAGCGACCGTAGATCAACGCCTCACTTGCCCACAATGCCGACAGGGACTCACCCCGTGCGACGGCCTGATCGACAAGCGAACCCATAATCTGGTTGAGGGCGCCGCGGCGGCGGTGGGTAGGGCGAACCGAGACAGCCGACACGGCCGCCATCGGCAGAACTGCACCGCCGGGAACGGACAGAGAAGAGTCAAGAGACACACCGGTCCCGATGAGAGTCTCGCCATCCCACGCGCAGACGAACCGATCAAACGGAACAAGGGTGCGCCACGTCTCCCTAGTTTCGGGTACGGGGTTTACGCCGAATACCAAAGCAGTGGTGTCAAGCATTGCCGGGATGTCTTGTTCGGTGAGGGGGCGAATGTCAAAAGCCATGCGGCGGAGGCTACTGGGTTGTCGATGCGATGGGGACCGAGGCGGTGCATCGATCGGGTTCGTCTCCGAGGCCCTGAAAGCCCGGTAGTGTCGTCCCGACACCAACAAGGAACTGACTGTTATGCACGACAAGGTCGAACTCGCTGTTCACATCCACCCACAACAGGCTGAGTACGCCGACATCCGCGACGCGGTGGTACGCGCCGAAGAACTCGGCTTCGATATTGCCTACAACTGGGATCATTTCTTCCCCCTCTACGCCGATCCCGACGGCAAACATTTCGAGTGCTGGACGATGCTCGGTGCCTGGGCGGAGCAAACCTCGCGAATCAAGATCGGTGTGCTCGTCGCCTGCAATTCCTACCGCAACCCGGAACTCTTAGCCGATATGGCAAGAACCGTCGATCACATCTCCGGTGGACGTCTCATCTTCGGTATCGGATCCGGTTGGTTCGAACGCGACTATGACGAGTACGGCTACGAGTTCGGTACTGCCGCTGGACGACTGCGGGCTCTTGACGCAGCGCTCCCCCGGATCAAGGCGCGCTGGGCGAAACTCAATCCCCCGCCCTCTGATATGCCGATCCTGATCGGTGGCGGCGGCGAGAGGGTCACGCTGCGAATCGTTGCCGAACATGCCCACGTGTGGCACTACTTTGGTGATACCGAGTCCATGAAACGCAAGTCCGACATCCTCGATGACTGGTGCACCAAGGTCGGTCGTGACCCGAAGGAGATCCGTCGTTCGGTTGGGTTCCAGCCGGGCGAGGAAGCCGAAATGCTCAAGATGGCCGATACCTACTATGACCTCGGCTACCGCGAGTTCACGTTCGGCATCGGCGGCCCTGATTACACCATGGACGGGGCAGCCGAGTGGCTTGCATGGCGAGACGACAAGAACGCCGGCAAGTAGCTACTAGACCCGTTCTGGCGTCCATTTGGGCCATATATGGCCCAAATGGACGCCAGAACGGCTAGTTGTTGCTGGCGAGACGACCGAGCACGTCGGCCATCGCCGCGGGGTCGCCGGTGAGCAGGTTGATGGCACCGACCGTGACTCCGGCCTCGCCAAACTCGACAAGTCGATCACCGATCGCTGCAACCGGACCCACGAGCGAAATGGCGTCGACAACGTCGTCCGTGAGCGCCGCGGCAACCGCCGCACGGTCGCCCGCCCGGAACCCCTCAAGCACCTTCTCGGCGACCTCCTCGAACCCGCACCATACCAGGAATCGGTTGTACACCGGTTGGGCGAAATAGGGGCCAAACGCACCCCTGATGATGTCACGCCCGGCGTCGAGGTCATCGGTGATGACGGTGTGGAACCGTGCCATGACGCCAAACGATTCAGGAAGCTCGCGGCCAGCCTTCGTAGCGCCTTCACGAGCGACAGCGATCTGCTTGGCGACAACACTCGCAGGCATCAGGTTGAGGCACACTCCGTCGCCGACTTCGCCGGCGGCCGCCAGCATACCGGGACCCAGTGCGCCGACATACACATCGCAT
>BDTL01000239.1 GCA_002898115.1 bacterium BMS3Bbin02
GGAATCGCGGCGACGTTCAACGCTCCGATCGCTGGCATGTTCTTCGCTATGGAGGTGGTCCTGCGGGATTTGTCCATCCGTCATTTGCACACGATCGCGATCGCTTCAGTCGCCGGCGCTGTCGTGTCCCACTCACTTATCGGCAACGAGCTGACGTTCCAGGTGTCGCCGTACGCTCTTGACAACCCCACCGAGCTCGTTCTGTACGCCCTGTTGGGCCTGGTTGCCGTCGGTCTTGCGATCCTGTTCATCGAGCTTCTTGAATGGACGACTCTTCTTCCCGAACGGATACCGTCGTGGATGAGACCACTGGCGTTCGGTCTCGGTGTCGCCGCCGTTGGTTTCCTGGTGCCGGAGGTACTTGGCACCGGTCAGCAATTCATAGGTGAAGTGTTGCGTCAGGACATTTCGAGGACGTGGTGGATATTCGCGCTGCTCGCGGTGGGAAAGCTTCTCGCTACGTCATTAACACTCGGGGGGAAGGGGGCGGGCGGAATCTTCATGCCCAGCCTGTTCGCCGGCGCCATGGCGGGTGCCGCGTTCGCAGCCGTTGCGGACCCGGTGTGGACGGCGTCGACTCTCGACCCGGGCGCATTCGCACTCGTGGGAATGGCTGCGGTGTTTGCCGGAGTTTCCCGGGCGTCGTTCACATCGATATTGATCGTCTTTGAGATAACCGGGGACTACGGTCTGGTACTACCTCTCATGGTGGCCGTGGCAATTGCCACCGTCCTCGCCAATCGCCTGCACCCCGAGAGTGCCTATACCGCTCCGCTCGTGCGGATGGGTATTCACGCGGTGCCAGGCGACCATATCGATCTGTTGACGACTGTCACGATTGGTGACTTGGGTTTGGGGCCGCCAATCGTTGTTGCTCCGACGGACACGCTCACCAACGTTGAAGGCGTGCTGCGGCGGAATCGAATCCACGGGGCCGCGGTTGTTGCCGACGATGGCAAGCTTGTAGGGGTCGTCGCGGAATCAGATATCATTCGCCTCGGTGGCGCTTCGGACCTTATCACCGCCGCCGACGCCATGACGCCGCACCCGGTCACCGTGTCGGCCGATCTGCCGGTATCGGAGGCGCTCGAGAGAATGGCGGTTCTCGGTGTGGGGCGGCTCCCGGTTCTGGACCGCCATGATCCCGATCGGATCGAGGCGATGTTCCGGCGAGATGACGCGATAGCGGCGTATCACCTCGCACTCGGAACCGCAGCGAGAGTCGACCAGTTGCCGCAGCGATTGGCGACACGCACGTCCGAGTCGACTCGGTACTTCGAGTTCGAGATCCCTCCCGGGTCGGTAGCGGTGGGTCGTAGAATCCGCGAGGTGTCCTGGCCGGAGGGATGCATTGTTGTGTCTGTTCACCGCGGCAACCAACTTCTCGTGGCGTCAGGCGATGTGGAACTGCGATCCGGTGACGCGCTCACCGTGTTCTGCGACGACGCGGCGCGTCGCCGTCTGATCGAACGTCTCACGCCCAAATCTGACACCGCGTAGGGCCACCCCACCGCTCCCTGCCGATCGTCGACGGCCTTGTGTCGCGTGTGGATCGCGGGTGCTACTGCTACTTTCTATGGGGTCTTCACCCCGCACGACCGTGTGTGCCGATTGGGGCGACGATGAGGCGCAGAAGTACGGTGGGGTTCTGCGCAGGATTCGTGGCCGGGTTAGGAGGTCGCGGGTACGTGCCGGTAAGGCTTGAGAGAGGGACTATGTCTCATGGTTGAAGTCAATGGGTTCATTGCGAAGGGCTTCGGTTCGGTCGGAGATGCTTTTGTCGAGAATTTCGACCAGCGCGGTGATGTCGGTGCGGCGTTCTGTGCGTATGTCCGTGGCGAGAAAGTTGTGGACCTCTGGGGCGGCGACGCCAAGCCGGGTGAACCGTGGGAGGAGGACACCCTGGCTCTCGTGTTCTCCACCACCAAGGGCGTCACCGCGCTCGTCGCGACAGTGCTCGCCGATCGGGGACTCCTTGATGTTGATGCACCGGTATCTCACTACTGGCCCGAGTTCGCTGCCGAAGGCAAGGAAGGTGTAACGGTTGCTCAGGTGCTAGACCACAGCGCCGGAGTCCTCAGCTTCCCCAACTATGAGGAGATACTCAGCGTTGACGATGGGAGCGGATGGGGTCGCCACGAGGAGATCACGCAACGGCTGGCAGATGCGCCGTTGTGGTGGACACCGGGTGAGCAGCACGGTGAACACGCAATCACGTACGGTTGGATCATCGGTGAAGTCGTCAGGAGAATCGACGGTCGGTTGCTCGGCACGTTCTTCCGAGACGAGATCGCTGCCCCATTGGGTCTCGACTTCTGGATCGGACTCCCGACGGAGCACCTTGACCGGGTGGCGGATCTCCTACCGCCCAGGGATGTTCATTCCCCGGAGATCTTGGCTCGAGTCGAGGAGATATTTGCCCCGGACTCGCCATCGGGCGCAGCATTCTTTGTCGGGTCGAGAGGTAGTGTGCCCGACATGGCGAGTGTCGCCAACAGTGCGGGTTTCCGAGTTGCCGAGATACCCGCATCGAACGGCATCGGCGATGCCCGGAGTCTCGCTCGAATGTACGGCGCACTTGCGTGCGGGGGCGAGCTCGATGGGGTACGGATTGTCTCGAAGGAAGCGATCAGGCGCCACAGCCTCGAACGGTTCGACGGGCATGACCTGATTATCCGCACAAACAAGAGATACGCAATGGGCTACATGCTACCTACGCCCACGGAGCCTCAGTACGGACCCAATCCGGACCGGGCGTTCGGTCATCCGGGACTTGGTGGTTCCCTTGCGTTTGCGGACCCGGTGGCGGGAGTCGGATACGGGTACGTCATGAATCAGATGGCCCAGATCGGTGCTCCCCATGACCGCGAGCTCGCTCTCACGAAGGCACTCTACGAATGCCTGGCATGATGCGGGACGCCCGCACATCGCGATTAGTGAGGAGCCGACCCACCGAGATCTCGATGAGCACATCAGACTGCTGAGTCCAAAAATCCCGCGAGATGCGCCTCTCATTCCACGACTCGGTGGTGTGGGCGCCGCGGAACCAACGCCGGACTCCGAACGCGGGTTTGTACGAAGCTAGTAGATCTCGGGAACGAAGGTCTGTTCGGAGATGGGTGGGCGGATGTAGCCGGAATCCTCCTGGCGGGGAGGTAGCTCAACCGTACCGAGTGTGCGGTCCTCGTACGGGATCATCGTTAGTAGATGACTGATGCAGTTAAGGCGTGCACGTTTTTTGTCCTCGGCGTTGACCACGAACCAGGGGGCTTGTTTGATGTCGGTGTGATCGAACATGATGTCTTTCGCTTTTGAGTATTCGACCCAACGCGAGCGAGACTCAAGGTCCATCGGACTCAGTTTCCACCGTTTGGAGGTGTCGGTAATGCGACTTTGGAAGCGCCGCTCCTGTTCCTCGTCACTGACCGAGAACCAGTACTTGATGAGGATGATTCCGCTGCGGACGATCATCCGTTCAAACTCGGGACAAGACCGGAGAAACTCTTTGTACTCCTCATCGGTACAGAACCCCATCACGGGTTCCACTAGCGCCCGGTTGTACCAGGAACGGTCGAAGAGCACGATCTCGCCGGCTGCCGGTAGATAGTTAACGTACCGCTGGAACCACCACTGCGTCTTCTGTTCCGAGGTCGCGGTGCCAAGCGCTTCAACCCGGCATACACGAGGGTTGAGGCGCTCTGTAATGCGTTTGATCACTCCACCCTTGCCCGCGGCGTCGCGCCCCTCGAACAGGACAACAACCTTGAGGCCCTCGGCCTTGACGTAGCTTTGTAGTTTGACGAGCTCGACCTGGAGCCGTGCGAGTTCGGATTCGTAGAACTTCTTTCCGAGTTTGCGTTTCTTTGGTGTCTCGGCGATCTCGATCGTCTCAAACACGGAGGATGATGGTGCTGGCGTATCACTCATGCCCCCACCGTAGACGGCCAACCATGGAAGTGGCGGCATTCAGGCGGTTGTTTCGGCCGGTCCGGACTCTCGGTATGGGGGAGTAACTCTCAGGGAACAGAATCCGCGGTCGCAGAGTTGATCATTGTGTGAACGAATCCTCGACTCCACGTGGGGCAGCACAGGGAGCGAGTCTCGGATCGGACCGACCGGGGTTTATGCTCCCGGGCGGTCGCATGTCCGTTGAACACCGAGGTTCTCTCCCACGTGCTGCGCTTGCTGCTGCGCGTCTCTTGGGCCCGGCGGCTCGGCACGTCGTTTCGGCGGGAAGGAAAGCGGACTGTGCAACCCTGCACCGTCGGGAACGGCGGTGGGCTCGCGGTGTCGTATCCGCCCTCGGCATCGAATTGACGATTCGCGGACTGGATCGGATCGCCCCCGGTGAGCGGTATGTCGTTGCGCCACTTCACGAAGGTTTTGCTGATCCGGTAGCCCTCATGCACCTCCCATTGAATCTGACCTGGATGGCGCGTGCTGAACTGCAAGATTGGAAGATGCTCGGCCGATACCTCGCGGCCACGGACCAGCTTGTTGTT
>BDTL01000240.1 GCA_002898115.1 bacterium BMS3Bbin02
CAACCGGGGCGCGCGCGAGCCGCGTCTCCGGTTGGGAGCAGGTGGAGGCACGGTCGCTCGCCGGTTTACCGATTGCTGATGTTGGCGCAGGTTTTACGGATACCGGGGCGGATGGCGTGCGCCTACGTGCGGTCCTGGCGATTGCGGACTCAACCGGCGGCAAGGCGGGAGTCGTATTCGACGCCCTCGCCGACACGATGCGGCGGCGCGAGTCGCTCGACCGTGAGCGTCGGATGGCAACAGCCCAAGCACGATTCTCGGCAGGTGTCATAGCGGGCGGACCACTCGTCGTGTTGTTGTGGCTCATGGTGACAGGGTCCCTCGGCACAATGCTGTCCGGTGGCGGACTCGGCGCGGTCATCGTCGTCCTCGGCACTGTGCTTGAGGTGGTTGGCGTCGGGTTCGTCGTGTGGATGATTGTCAGAGAAGAATCTCGATGATCCCGGTACTGCTCGTAGCCGTCAGTTGGGTAGTACCGGTCGATGGTCGGCGCCAGGCCGCGTTGTGGGTGGTCGCGGCCTTGTGGCTCGTCCATCCTGTGCTTGCCGGAATCGCGGTTCTTGCTATCGGATGGGTTCTGATGTTTCAACGTGCCCGCAAACATCGTGTTGTCAGCACGCCGCCCGATGATGTTGTTGCTTTCGGTGAGCTGGTGTCTCTTGCACTGTCATCCGGGGCGTCGCCGCTCGCGGCCGTGGCGCTGGCAGGTCGGCACGGTCCGCCGAGTGTCGGTCCTGACGTTCACCACATCCTGCGGAAGGCCGCCGCGGTTGGCGCCGCTGTCGCGTTTCGGGGATACACGGGCGCCGTAGCTCCGGTCCTCGCCCCGGTCGGTCACGCTCTCGCGACCGGCGCTCCACTCGGACTGCGGGTCGATGCGGCGCTCGGTGACCTCCGCGCCGAGGTTCACGCGGAACGGATGGCGCGGGTACGGCGGCTCCCGGTACGGCTGTTGTTCCCTCTCACGCTTCTCATCCTCCCCGGGTTCATGGTGCTGACGCTCGGACCGTCGCTGCTGGCTGCCCTCGATCGACTCCAGTTCTGACTTCCTCCCGCTCGGTCGACGGAATCGACCACGAAAGGAATATCGTGATTCAACGACTACACACACATGAACATGGCCAGGCGACCGCCGAGTATGCCCTCGTGATCGTCGCAGCCGCCGGTATCGCTCTTGTACTGATTGCGTGGGCGACTCAAAGCGGCGCGCTGCCGCGGCTCTTCGACGCAGTGATCGAACGGGTGATCAACATGGTGCCGGGTGGATGAGCGGGGTAGCGCCACCGTTGAGATGGCGCTGCTTCTGCCCCTGTTTATCGTGCTGCTCCTCATTGTTGTTGAGGTGGCGGCAGTGGGGAAGATGCAGATGGAGGTGGTCCACGCAGCCCGCCAGGGAGCCAGACAAGCAGCGGCCGACCCCGAGGTGGCACTTGCCGCCAGGGCAGCGCGCAGTGCGCTGCCCGGATATCGCGATGTGCAGGTCCGGGTACGCCGTGATCACAAGGTAGGTGGTGAAGCGAGCGTTGTCGTGTCGGTGAAACATCGGGTACAGCTCGCATTCATTCGTGGTCCCACCGTCACCATTCGATCTACGTCGACGATGCGAGTCGAACAGTGAGACCGAACCGCCGGTGCCGCGCAGAAAGCCCTGTGCCTCGCGGTACGGCGGGTGAACGTGGTGCGGCGTCGGGCCTCGTTCTTGCGATCATGATCTGGGGGATCATCCTCACTTGGATGGTTGCCGCGGTAGCGATTGCGGGATCGGCCAAGATGCGAGCCGAGTCCGCCGCTGACGGCGCTGCCCTTGCGGCCGCACCCGTGACATTCAGACCGTTCGGCGCTCAGGGGAGCGCGACCGCAGAGGCTGCTCGTTTCGCTCGTGCGAATGGTGCAGAGCTCTTGTCGTGTTCGTGTCGCAGCGACTCGGGGTGGGGTGTGCGAACGGTCGAGGTGCAGGTAGTGGTCTACGCCCGCGTCCCTGGTCTTGCTGCGGTCCCGGTGCGCGCAACGTCAAGGGCGACGTTCGATCCTCTAGCACTGCTCCAAGGAGGTGTTCCCCCGCCCGTTCCGTCGGCCGCGCTGCCATGAGGTATCGGTTGCGGGTCATGAGGTCAGCGGCGCGCTTGGATATGGAAGAAATGGAAGTGTCGTGTTTCTCGCTCGGGCCCGTACGGTGCGTCGTGCTCTCTCTCATCGATTTCGACAGAGGCGAAATCTGCGAATGATTGTTCGATCCACCGTTGGTCAACTGCGGCTGCACCTTCTTCTGTGATCCAGCCGTCGTTGATACCGAGCAGTTGCCCGACGAAGGCACCCCCTGGGACAACTGCCTTCAGAGCGTTAACCACGGCGCGTTCGAAGTACTCGCCAGCGAAGGGGAGCGAGAACTGGGCGTAGACAAGATCCGCTCCCGGGAGCTCCACCTCGTGGAAGGCACCGATAGCGATGTCCAGTCGGTGGAGACTATCGGGTGGTAATCCGGCGGTGAGAAGCCGCCGCGCTCCAGGCTCCGCGTCCATCGCGAACACGCGCCACCCTCTCGAAAGCAGAGCACGGGTGTCCGCGCCCCCTCTGCAGCCAAGATCGATCGCCTGACGGCCGCGGCCGTTGTTGCCGTCAACGAAGTCCATTGCTGAGTGAAAGTACTCAAGCGGACCCCGCCCCGACGTTGCCGCGGCAAAAGCGGCCCACGAATCATCGGCACTTTCGGGGTCAGTCTGGAATCTGAGTTCGTCGGTCATCGGACAAACCCTACTGGGGGTAGAGCGACCTCGGTGCGCCACTATTCACGTCCGCGGACATTGCGGGACGGGCGATCAGCGTGCGACTACCCGGGTGAACGAGAACCGAGCCCAACGGACTCAGCCGCCGATGATTGAACCCGCGTGCCGGGTGGTGACGACCCCGTCGAGCGGTGTGTGGGGCCGGTGGTGCGTGGGACGGTTAATAGGGTTGTGAGCAAAACAGACATGAGGGACGAGTGCGATACTGGTCCCTCATGGTCGCTCTTCAAGAAGAAGAGGCTAGTTTTCTACGGATTGCCGGTTCAGCCGTCGTGGTGGGGCATCATCGAGCCGTGATGCATTTCTCCGTCGAGCGCTCCCTGGAGCTGCGTCTTGACTGCTGCCGGTGCTGTGTACTTCATCGTTACCTCCCTCAAGAAGTTGACATATACGTCCCTACCTTCAGTGATAGTAAAACACTGTGAGTGGTTGTCCAAGGGCCTAAACCGGCGGTCGCATGTGGGCTAGTTACCTTCTCGCATTGATCCAACGCCGATCGAACGTGGCTGGCACCTGAGCCAGGAGACACGGAGGAGGGCGGTGTGGACGTCGGGGGTCGGAGACATAGGTTCCGGCGTCTGTAGTCGTCGAGTCACTCGAACACGCATGGGTCTTAGCGCCGGTAGACGAAGCTGAGGAACAGGCGAAGCCTGTTCCTCAGCTTCGTCTCGACGTGGGAAAGTGACTAGCCGGTGTAGACCATCGAACCTTGGTAGTCGCCGTCACTGGATTCGAGTGCCCCGGCAAGCGGTGTCGTGGTCGCTTCTGGTGTCGTGTACTTCATTCGTAACCTCCCTTTGAGTGTCCATAACCGATGCTACTGTGAGTCACCTTAGACCACTATAAGTGGTTTTGTCATGTTGTCTCTCGGAATCGTGAACGAACTAGACCCCGTCCGAAGACGGGGTCTAGTTGCCCTCATTACAAGGGGTTGCCTTATCCGCAGTCCAAACTGCACACGTATAGCAAATCTCCGGTGAGAAGACTGCGGGCCATTGCTGGCTTGGCGTAGATCATCACACCTCCTTCTCATCCACGGACCCCCCGGGTGGGAATCCTGTGCGGTCCGTTGGACCGTCAGTGCAGCGTACACGGTCGAGCCGTCTCGCGCTAGGAGCATTTTCATGGCGGTGCTGTGGGTCCGATGGCCGTGACATAAGAGAACCACGGCCGAGCGGGGCCGTGGTTCAGCAGCGCCAAACGTCGATGCAGTTGGCGATAGG
>BDTL01000241.1 GCA_002898115.1 bacterium BMS3Bbin02
GAAATGGGTGCCATGCCTCATATAAGTTTGGCGGTATTTCGCTCCGCGGTGGACGTGGAAGCCCTCGCATCATGTGTGAAGACTCTCGCCCTTGACGCCGCGCAGTTCGAGCTGCGGCTGAGCGCCATCGGTGCTTTTCCGAGCGACGAAGGTGTGATATTTCTCGCCCCGACGCCGACGGCGGACTTGCTTGACCTCCATTCCCGCTTCCATGCAATGGTGGTCGAGCACGCAATCCCCGCCGACCCGCTGTATCGGCCGGGTCAGTGGGTGCCGCACTGCACCATCGCCCAAGCGGTGCCGGAGGATCGAGTCGCGGCGGCTATCGAGCAGCTGCGCAAGACGGAGGCCTTCGGTCCTGTCACGGTTGTGTCAATCAATCTCACAGAGTTCCTCCCCGTCAAGGAGCTCGTTGCCCATCCGGTCATCGGCGGGGCCGGCGAGAGTGTCGTTCCTACCCGAGACCAAGGACAGTAAGGAGGGCGGTTCTCCGCTTTATGTGTTGAAACGGAGCTGCATGCGCGGTGCGTAGAGGATTGCGCCGACGATGAGCAGGTTGGGGATCGTTCCGGCAGCGGCATCATTCCACCAGAGGATGACTACGAACTGCGAAACGAGTACCCCGACCACAGCCACAGGCCGCCACCACCCGCGACGCATGAGAACGGCCAGACCCGCCGCAACAAACAAGGCAAGTGCAAGCAGCCACACTCCGGCAAGGACATCGGTGGCAGACGGGCCGAAGTCGATTGTCGGCTCGCCGGTGAGGGCTTCGATGTCCGTGATTCCCCAGATATCCAGCGGCCCGAGAGCATGGATCAACCCGTGGCCAACAAGCAGGACCCCGACGCCCAACCGAAGTCGAGATGGAGTCGCCGGCGTCGCCTCAGCAGCCACTATGGGTCTTGTAGTGCCGGCATTTCGGCATCGAGGATGTCAGCGATGGTTCCGGCCCAGATGGTGATGCTGTCCCAGTCGCGATAGTCACCTTCGGGAACGCGCAGCGCGCCCGCCACGGCACGCTCCCCGAAGCTCAGTTTGGATTTGTCGATCTTCCCGGCAAAGACGGTGTGCTCGAGGGCCCTGGTCGATTCCACAAGACCTGCAACGTCGACCGGGTCCTCATCGGGTTTCAGGGGAACTCCCACCGGTCCGCTGGACATCAACCACACGAGCGGTAACGGATGGCTGTCGGCAATGCCGGCAGCAAGGTCTTTCGCTTCTTTGAGCCAATGCCCGGCGTACACCGCGGAACCGAGAACGACTGCGTCATAGTTCTCGACCGAACCTACCTGCTCCGGGTGCAAAACAGTCGTTTCGAACCCCCGACGACGCAACACCTCCCCGACATGGTCGGCGATTTCAGCCGTTGCGCCATGTTTCGAAGCTACAGAAACCAAGACGTTCACATCGGCACTTTCGATAGTCCTGCCGCGTCAGAATACGCCCTCTCCGGTGTGCCGTCTAGATCGTTTTCGTGATGCTGCAAGGGAGCAATTCGTGTCGAACGTCACAAGAACGGGAAGGGCGGTCACGCGAGGGTTGACCTTCGAGTTGCTCTAGGGTTTACGATGTCCACGGACGCAACGAAAGGATCGGCCCGTGCGAATTGGTGAAGCCGCCGAGAAGGCTGGTCTGGGTGCCACTGCGATCAGGTTCTACGAAAAGGAAGGTGTCCTGCCCGCCCCCGGACGGACCGCGTCAGGCTATCGGGATTACACCGATGCAGATGTTTCAGTACTTCGATTCGTTCGCAGGGCACGGAGTCTCGAGATTCCCCTTGACGACATCCGCGAGATTGTCGATCTGAGAACCCGTGGACAGGCGCCGTGTGATGTAGTCCGGAGCGTTATTGCTCGTGAGGCGGCGACGATTGACGCCCGCATCGAGGAACTCCAGATGCTCCGTGAGGAACTCGCTCAATTGAGCGAAGTCGCGGATAAGGCCGTAGAGACCCTCCAGGGCGGTGACTGTGTGTGTCACATCATTGATGTTGAGACGGCGGCATCGCGGTAGGGGAGAGCCGGTATCCGTCTCTGCAAACGCTAGTGCTCGGTCGGCGTTGCAGGTTGTAGAACGTTGAAGAGTTCGGGTTGTTTGTCCCCGCTCACGATAATCGTGCCGGTGGCACCCTTGTAGAAGGTCCGACCGAGTGCGTGGTCAACCAGGCGGATCGTCGATGGCACCAGCGCATCAAGTTCGACCACCGTGGCCCCGCCCGACGGGACCAGCGTGGTCTGGGACCCTCGGATCACTCGGTTTGCAGCGTGTGTGGCGGCCTCCGGGTACACCAGGTCCCACTGCGAGCCGATCGGGTGGAAGTTGGAGTTGAGCGCCAAACCATGGTTGACAAAGTAGATCCGAGCCCGGTCGCCAACCTCCATCCTAAGTGCGTTGTCGCCGGTGAGGGCATCGGTGCGCCCGTTGAATGTTACAAACGTTGCATCCTCTCGCAGGACTGCACCCGCATCGTATGGCGCCTCGCCGTTGTCCGCCGGTTCACCGACATACCACTCGCTCTGCATGATGGCCCACTCGGCGTCGACCCGGGGAAGAGGAGTCTCAGGATCGACGATGAACATGCCGAACATGCCGTGCGCAATGTGCGAGGGGACGTCGCCGTAGTCGCAGTGATACATGAACGCACCCGGGTACAAGAGACGCACCTGGATAGTTCCCGTCTCGCCGGGAAGTACGGTCAGATCCGGGGCACCGCCGCCCTGGCCGGTTATCGCGTGGAAATCAATGTTGTGTGGCAGCTTGTTCCCTTGAAGGTTCGAGAACGTGATGTTGACCACATCGCCGACCCTCCCGCGAAGAATCGGTCCCGGAGAGCCACATGTCACGCCAGTATCGCCGGCGATCCGAAATCCCCACTTCTCCGTGGTGGTACCGGTCTCTGGGTCAAGCGGGCACACGCCCTCGACTGACTCGATACTCACGTCGAATGTGCGTTGGTCTGATCGTTCAATAGGGGCGGCGACTGCCGGCGCATATGTGGCATGCGTCTCATCGGCAGGGGCTGTCTTGAGCTCACTGATCGCGACCAACTCCGGACGAATCGATCTATCGACGGGCCAGCCCTGGTCGACTCCGTCATCAGAGAGACCGTGGTTAGCGAGAATCTCGCGGACATCGGCCGAGGAGAGGTTGCTGCTCTGCACAACGAGCGAGGCGGCGAGCATTGCGATAACCGCAAAGAGCAGGGCTACCTGCCATATCTTGTACCAGAACTTCTCGTCCATCGCATCGCCTTTCGATCGCCGTCGTGGGTCGGCGGGGTGTCGTGATCGTCGAGGTGACACCGGCGGGCGCCTGCAATCATTCGGCGAATTAGTCCTATTACTACGTTGCAAGCGTAAGAACTGTGGATGGTGGTCAATAGGGCCTATCGGCACCGGATGCGTGTCGATAGGTCTCGGAGGAGGGACCGCACCGGGGCTGCTCACTAGACCTGACAGCACTGTGCAAGAGGGGTGGCGGCGTTCGGTGCACCGCGAGCCGCACTAGACGAGGAGGTCTCTCGTCGTCCAGGTATGGGGCTCGTCGGCGTACTGGATACGATGGTGCTCAGCAGGAATGACCGTGTCTGTCCAGTCGTTCGTGAGCGCCAGTGAAGCCGCAAGACCACCGATCGCGCCTGACCACTTTGCGGAATGACCGTTGCCGCCGATAGCGCAATAGAGTCGGCCATCAACCAAGGTGTCGATGTAGGGACGACCGTGTGGTGTCCGGGTGATGACACAGCGCACGCCGTGCCAGTCATCGACGACGATATCCGGGAACAGGCGCCGGAATGCGGTCCGCATGTCGGGCACCACCGAATCGCTGTCACCCTCCCGGTACCAGCGTTCGATGCCGGGGTCATCAAGGTACGCGTCGTGGCGGGTGTTCGCTCCGAATTTCATCATCGTTCGGCCATCGGGATACACCATCGGTGGGACCATGTAGATGTCCGCGATGAGCTCGGACTCAAGTTGGTACACAAAGATCGGCATATCTCGCAACGCCGGGTTCTTGTCAAGATCCAGCTCGGCCATGAGCGCCGTCTCCGACTTCCGCCGGAGTGCGACGGGTCGCGGAAGGAAATCCGTCGTATTCGAGAACGCCCCGGTGGCAAGTACCGCCTTTTTGGCTGTGAAGGAGCGCCCCGTCGAGGTTCGAAGCTCGGTGTGGGTGGCGAGGACGTCGACACCCGTGACCCGCTCAGGGATCACCTCGGCCCCGGCCGTTTGCGCCGACACGAGGAGCGCTGCCACCAGTCCGCGAGGTGACATGTATCCAGAGGGGGCGTCCTCGGTGTAGCCGGTCACGTCGTCGGCGAGAGCCAGGTACTCGAATCGCTGCCGGAGTTCGGCAATGTCGAGAGCGGCGATACCAGCCAGGGCGTCCGGGACGGGAAGCATGCCCTCATCCCGTCCCACTGCCGCGGCGAAGAGGAAGCCCACTTCCGTGAGAATCGATGGTGAGCCCTCGGCTTCCAGGGTTCGAATAACCTCAATGGCGCGGGCGGTGAATTCGGTATCGGCCGGATGGGCGTGGCGCTGCCACACGAGGCGCGAGGCGTCGTGCCA
>BDTL01000242.1 GCA_002898115.1 bacterium BMS3Bbin02
ATCCGACCAGTCAGCGACACGAGACCGGACCTCCGGAGTCATGCCAATGCTGAGCAAGGTGTCCATTTTTGTCGGCATTGTTATGGGAGCACTTCCCCGAACGGCCAGCAGTAGAGGGCGATTCTGATCTTGAGTCATCGCCACGAGTTGACGATCGATTGAATCGATTCTCGCCGGGAGGTCGACAACGATCGACGGATCGAGATCACCGCGGGTCAAGAATCGACGTGACGCTGCTGCGGGGAGCACGAAGCCGGGTGGCACCGGTGCGCCGAGTCTGGTGAGATTGCTGAGACCGCATGCAAGGACGCCCCACTGCGCCGTATTGTCGTCGATATCACGAATCGGCGTCAGCCCGATGGGCATCAGATAGGAAGCCGAAGCCGCACTGTCGTGCCGATCCCGGGTTGGCTCATGACGAAAGTTTCTCCACCGGCGCGTTCACACCGTGTCTTGAGATTGGCGAGTCCGTTGCCGGAGGTCGGAGCGTCAATGTCGAAACCCTTGCCGGTGTCGACGATGGTAAGGGATAAGCCATCCTCGGTGAGATCGGCCGAGACGTCGATCCTGTCGGCATTGGCATGGCGCACAGCGTTTGTGACGGACTCTCGTATGAGGTGCAAAGCATCATCGACGAGACCGGAGGGCACCTCCGCAATTGATGGCCCCATCGTGACAGAGGTTGTGACGTTGCTTGTCGTGGTGACCTCTTCGACGAGGCGATTCACCTCTGTTCTGAAGTCACGGTTGGCCCAGGTCGGCGGGTTGAGGTCGAAGATCATGCGGCGCAGTTCGTTGATGGTCGCGTCGAGACGCTCTACGGCATCCTCCATGGACTCGCGGACTTCAGGGTCTTTGACTCGTTGAGACTGAGCCTGGATCATCAACCCGACACCGAAGATGTTCTGAATGACCGAGTCGTGAATGTCTCGCGCAATCCTTTCGCGGTCCTCGACAACGGCGAGTTTGCGAATGCGGCGCTGCATTCGTGAATTATTGACGGCGGACCCCGCGATGACTGCTAGGCCCTCCACGAGCGCCTGGTCCTCCTCGGTGAACCCTCCTTCTTTCTCGGTGAGATACAGGTTGCCGAATATCTGTCCGTCGGCGTGGATGGGCACCCCGAGGAATGCTCGCATGGGTGGGTGGTGCTCCGGCCATCCCGTGCTGTCTGGATGTGTCTCGATGTCGTCGACTCTGACCGCACCTATGGTTTGAGTAATGGTGCCCAGTAAGCCCTTGCCGGTCGGTGGCTTTCGGATCAGCTCGGCTACGTCCGGGTCCATGCCGACGTGGAGAAATTCAATGAGGGAGCCATCTTCGCCGATGACGCCGAGTGCGCCGTACCGAGCACCGGAAATCTGGATGCCGGTCTCGATGACTTGACGCAGAAGCGCGGTAAGATCGGTCTGCGAAGCCGCGGCGGCTGCTCCTCGAACAAGGTCGAAGAAGCTTTTCTGGGGTAGGAGGTCCGGAGGCATCCGCTAAGGATACTCTGCGCTGCCCCGGGGTCGAAGCCGAATTGGGGAGATGGACGCGCTCTATGGGACTTTTGCCCCTAGGGCATCCGGGGCAGAGGAAAGTAGCCTGACACCATGGCAGAAAAGACACCGGTTCGAGTGGTACTTGTCGACGATCACGAAGTCGTGCGTCAGGGCCTGCGCACGTTGCTCGAGGCAACCGGTGGGGTCGAGGTCGTATCTGAAGCCGGCTCAGTAGCGGAAGCGGTGCGCCGGGTCGGTTATGACACACCTGATGTTGTTGTCATGGATGTTCGTCTTCCTGACGGTTCCGGCATCAGTGCGTGCAGAGAGATCCGTAGCCGGTGGCCCGATATCAAGGTGTTAATACTGACGTCATACGCGGACGAAGGGGCGCTTGTCGACGCCATCCAGGCGGGAGCCGCCGGATACGTCTTGAAGAGGATTCGGGCCGATGAGCTCGTCAAAAGCATTCGCCGTGTCGCTGACGGGGAATCACTGCTTGACCCAATGATGACTGAGCGCCTCTTTGAGAAGATTCGAGGTACCGGGGACACCGATCCGATCCTCGGTCGTCTCTCTCCGCAGGAGCGACGCATCCTCGACTACATCTCCTCTGGATTGACGAATAAGCAAATCGCCGAGCAGATGTTCCTGGCTGAAAAAACCGTGAAGAACTACGTATCGAACATGTTGGGAAAACTCGAAATGAGTCGACGGAGCGAGGCGGCCGCGTACGCAGCACGAATCTCCGTCGGAAGGCACAGTCAATATCCTGCTGAGGGGTGGGACGAAGAAGGCGGTTGACCGATGCTCACCAGCACGTCACCACAACGATCTCCGGCAGGAACCCCCGGGACGCGTGTTCAACTCCCGCGACCTCCAGATTTTCCAATCGCACAAGGAGAAGACCATGCATGTGCTTGATGCAATGAGCACGGACGTGCTCACGGTCGGTCCCGATGAATCGCTCAAGGGGGCCGCTCGCATGATGTTGGCCAGAGGAGTCAGCGGATTACCGGTTGTCGATGATGACAACACGTTGATCGGTATCGTTACCGAGGCAGATTTCGTGCGTCAGGAGGCCGAGCGCAGCTTGCACACCCGCCGACGCCTCCTCGATGCTGTATTCGGTGATAGCGATACTCGCGAGCACGGTGAAACGGTGCGTGACGTCATGACCGCCTCACCTCTAGTCGTAACGGCTGATGCACGAATCGCCGAGGCCGCGCGAATCATGAATGAACGCGGCGTGAAGAGGCTTCCCGTTGTCGATCGCGAGGGGACTCTGATCGGGATCGTATCGAGGGCGGACATTGTCGCCGCCTATGTGCGTCCTGACGATGTCATTGAGGATGCTGTTCGCGAGGACATCATCAAACGAGTTCTCATGATCGCCCCGGACGCCCTTGCGGTCTCTGTCGAAGACGGAGTCGTGTCAGTGACCGGGCAGGTCGACAACCAGCTCGATGCCCAGCTGCTGGAGGAGCTCACATGGCGGCTGGAAGGCGTTGTTCGAGCTGAGATCGACGTCGGTTGGCGGCACGGCGAGGCCGATGCCTGACCCGTACTTGATTCATCAGAAGTAGTTGATTCCGGCCGCCGGGACCCACATCGCGCGTCGGGAACCCGCAATTCCTAAGAAGTTGAGAATTTTCGCAGAAAACACTTGCGAAATAGCCTGTACGATGCCAAACTCATGGTTGAACCTTTCACGAGAGGAAGGATGCACGCATGGTTATGGCATTGACCGATCCGGTACTGGAACCGATCGAGACGTGGCGTCACTTGGCGGCGTGCAATGGTGCGGATCTCGATCTGTTTTTTCCCGCCGGTGAGGACGACTCGCTCACGGGTCCCGCGCTCAAGGTGTGTGCCGCATGTCCGGTGCAGCAAGAGTGTCTGAACTACGCCGTCGAAACGAATCAAACCGAGGGTGTGTGGGGCGGTATGACCGGCCCGGACCGTCGGCGTCTTCGGCGCCGAATTCGCGACCGTGAGCGTCGCAAGAGAGCGTCGTAGCCGGCGTGAGCGGGGTTATGAACCAGGTGTAACAAGGGGCAGAGAGAGTTCGAAGAGGGTCTCGGTCCCTTCCCTCCGATACGTAACATCGCCGTCCATGACCCGGGCGAGGTGACGCGACAAACCAAGGCCAAGCCCTAACGCCGCGGTAAGTCCGGGTGCCTGGGAACCGCGTTGGTAGTTCTCAAAGATTCGTTCCACGTCGTCAGCGGGAACGCCGGGGCCGTCGTCGGCGAGGTAGATGTATCCGACCGAGTCCCGATTCCCGAAGCCAATCCGAATATTGTCACCACCGTACCGAATGGCGTTGCTCACAAGGTTGCGGATGATCTGACGAACCCGTGCGGGATCACCGAGACAGTGTGCGGTGTCGTCGCTCAGATGGATCTGCTGTCGGGTTTTCGGACCCCATCCTTCCAGGGACTGGACCGCCTGGACGCGAAGGTCAACCGGGACCCGCATCACGTGGAGTTTCTCGATGTCAGCCTTTGCGGCGATGATCAAGTCCTCCACGATGTTCGCAACGTCAGCGCCTTCGTTGGTGAGCACCTCGAGTAGTTCAACGCGCTCTGTCTCGGTCAGCCTCGCGTCGGGGTTGTTGAGGAGCTCGGCAGACCCGAGGATGGCGGTGAGCGGTGTCCTGATCTCATGAGAGACCGATGCGATGAGTTCGTCCTTCGAACGAACGAGATCCTTCAACTGTTCTTCTGCCGCCTTGCGCTCGGTGATGTCGGCGAGTGCCACGATAACGCGAGAGAGGTCGACACCGTCGTCGGTGCGGCTTGCCACAAAGTGAAACTCGCAGTCGAGACGGGACCCGGAGATTGTCTTGGTGATGAGTTCGAATTGGACTCGATCCGAGTGCTCCCAGATGGTGGCGAATTGTGTGATAAACGACTCGCGGATTCCTGCGATCTGGGATTCCTCGGAGGTCGGTTCAAGAAGCTGATCGAGGCTCTTCGTCCCGATGAGAGCAATCCCTGCAGGGTTCACGCTCAACACATCGATGAGGTTAACGCCGTGTTCGACCTCATCCGGCCGTGCCCTGAGGTATGCACGTAGGTCGGTGATACCCGATGCGTGGAGGTCTTCGAGCCATGCCCCGACTGCCGAGAAATCCTGTTCCCAGATCGCGATAGGGGAGCGTTCGAAGAGGCTACGGTGTCGCTCTTCGCTCTCTCGAATGAGAGCCTGTGCAACACTGCGCTCCGTGACGTCCCGGACGATAGCCGTATAGATTGTTTGACCGTGACGCTCCGTCTTCGAGATGGTGATTTCGACAGGGAACTCCTCGCCTGTCTTGCGTCGGCCCGATAGCTCGGTCCGATCGCTCATTCTGCGCTGCATCGCCTCTTCCCCTGCGAATCTCTCGACATGGCCAATGTGGTTCTGGCGGGCCGACCTGGGTAGCAACATATCGAGGGTCTGCCCGAGGGCCTCCTCGGGTGTGTAACCGAACGTATCGCAGGCACGTTGGTTGAAGAGGACGACCTCGAGATTTCCGTCCACGGAGATAATCGCGTCACTAGCGGAGTCGAGGATTGCCTGAAGCCTCTCTTCGCTCTCAAGGACGGCCTTCTCTCCCCGGTCCCGTTCAACAGCGCTAGCCAACACGTTGGCCATGGATTGAAGAAAGTCCACGTCTTCAGCCGTGAAGTCGTGTGGGACGGTGGTGTGTACGCCGAGTACTCCGTACGGCTTGTCTCGCCCGCCTATGACCACACTCACACCGCTGATGATGCCATGGTCGACGAGTAGGTCGGGTCCCGAGAAGCGTTGTTCGGTAGCGAGGTCCTCGACGATGACCGGGGTGAACACAGACAACGTGTAACCCGCCTGAGAGCCTTCACCCGCCTCGATCATGGCGGAGCCGACGAGGCCTTCATCCCATCCGACCCCGGAAGTAAGGAGAAACTCTTCGTTATCCGGCTGAAGTTGGAGGACCTTGACACACGCAACATCCAGGATCGCTGCCAACACCCGAACTGCCTTGTCCATCAAGTGCGTCAGGTCCGGTGCAGTGAGCGCCAGTTGACTCACTGATGCAACGGCTGCCTGCTGAGCCTCGCGGGCACGCAGATCAAGTGTCGTCTCCTCCGCTCTGCGTCGGCTTTGCCCTTCTCGTTCGAGAAGTCGACTGATCCCGATCGCGGCAGCACCCTGAGCCGCCACAGCAATGGCGATGCGGATTCTGTCCGGGCCGATCGTGTGCCGTTCCCGGTGGTCGAGTACGAGTACGCCGAAATGCTCCTCCCACGCGACCAGCGGGACCAACAACATCGATCTAATACCGAAAGGCTCCACCCATCCCGGGGGAATCATGTCTGGTGCAGTTTCCGGTGCGTCGTAGATCGCCGGCTCGCCGGATTCGATAACCTCGCGGGCGGCCGGTAGATCTACCGTGGTACCCCGGAATCGCTCCCACAGCTCAGGCTCGACATGGCCGTCGGCGAACTGGCTCATCACCGGTACGAGTTGACCTGTGTCATCGAGAGTCAGAATCGAGCAGCGTTCAAACCCGCAGATGCGTGCCGAGTTTCGGGCAACCGCCACCAGCACCTCGGTGACGCTGGTGGACTCGGTGAGGACCGCTCCAACCTCCAAGAGCGCCTCGGTTTCACGCGCCCGTTCACGCGCCCGCTCGGCGGTTTGCGACGTCTGCAACGTGAGTGTCACGACCGCGGCCAACGTACGGATTTCGTCTTGCCGGGCGGCGAGGTCGTTGCAGTTTCCCTCGACAATCAAGGCGCCGAGAAGGGTCGAGTCGCTGCGCAGAGCGGCCGCCAGGAAGGGTTGAATGCTGAGCGCATCCACGATTCGCGCGGGAAGGACGTCGGGTGGGTGGTCAATGAGTAGGAGGTCCGCTCCGTCGCGGAGTTCGGCGGCTAGTTTCGACTTCGCCAACACACGGGTGCCCCGAAATGCGGCAAATTGCGGCATGTCGGTCTCGCCGGAGGAATACTCTGACACGAGCGGAATCAGGCCCTCGTTTTCGAGGGCATACACGGTCACGCGGTGGGCTGAGAGCCGGTGTCCAATAAGTCGGCTCAGTTCAGCAAGGACCCGAGCGCGTGATCGTTCTGTACCCGCTCGGTGAACGAACCCGAACAGGTCAGTCGTCGTCGCTGTTTCCATAGTGAACCTATCGGCGAACAGAGCGTTGAGTTAACTCTGACTGCCGCCATCAGTCCTTTGGTTGAATCGCGGTTCTTGCGGTCAGGACGCATGTCGGCACCCTGACATGCGCGTAGTCTAGAACTGCCTGGGCCTCGGTGATAGTCACCGAGTTGGTGACACCGCCCCTTTAGGCCTCGGTGCTAGTCACCGAGTTGGTGACACTGCGATTCTTAGGCCTCGGTGCTAGTCACCGAGTTGGTGATACTGCGATTCTTAGGCCTCGGTGCTAGTCACCGAGTTGGTGATACTGCGATTCTTAGGCCTCGGTGCTAGTCACCGAGTTCGTGATGCCGCGTCTTTTAGGCCTCGGTGATGGTCATCGAGTTGATGATGCAGTCCTCTGAGGGTCGTTCTCCGCGGCGTGGCGCGCCAGCAATCGAATCAACGGCGTCCATGCCCTCGGTCACGGTCCCAAAGATTGTGTAGGCATGGGGGAGGCCGACGTTGTCAAGACAGATGAAGAACTGGGAACCATTTGTGTTTGGCCCCGCGTTCGCCATCGCAACAACTCCCCGGGTGTAGTTGCCGCTACCTTCGAGCTCGTCGCGGAACTTGTACCCGGGTCCGCCGGTTCCGGTACCGGTCGGATCGCCGCCCTGGACGACGAAGCCCGGCACAACTCGGTGGAAGATCACGCCGTCGTAGAAACCTTCGCGAGCAAGAAACACAAAGTTGTTGACTGTCGTGGGCGACTTCACTGGATCAAACTCGATTGTGATCGTGCCATGGTTCGTGTCGAGCGCCGCGGTATATGTCTTGGCGAGATCGATGCTGAGCTCAGGCGCGCTCTGATATTGGTTGGCCATCGGGTTGTGCTCCTGTTGATGAGGTTGCTGCCGACACACTAGTGACTGCTGGAGCGTTCGCTTTCGGTGGAAGAGCCGCTGAAGCTGTTCACAAACCTCTCTTGGAGTAGGTGTAAGGAAATATCGGTTCGGGTGTCTCCCTGATATGTCGATAGTGTTTCGCGACCGTCGTAAGAGGGTGTAGCGTCGGCTACCGGCGGTAACTGATCGTATTCCCAGGGAGATTCCTCATGAAGAAAGTACTAGCGGCCTTGGCGTTTGCCCTTGTCGGAGCGAGCTGCGGTGGGGGCGCGTCGACCACGACGACCGTGACTGCCGCGACGACCGCCTTGCCGGCAACGACGACCACTGCGACGCCCACCACGACAAGCACCTCTACGACAAGCACCTCTACGACAACGACGGCCGCTCCGGTCACGACCACGACCGAACCCGTCAATGTTGACGCTGCGCTGCAAGACCGCTTGTGGGCTGTGGTGCTAGTCACTGCAGACGATGTCTTGAACATTCGCAGCGGACCCGGGGTTTCCAACGAGATCGTGGCGGCTGCACCGCCAACAAAGCGGGGTCTTGCACTCACCGGTCGTTACGAAATGGTTGGTTTGAGCACATGGGTCGAGTTGGCGTCCTTCGAATCCGGCGGGTGGGTGAATGCGTACTTCCTGACGCCTCAATACACGACCGAGGAGATCGACGTTGCCATGGACACATGGGGACGAATGGCGGAACTCGGCGACCTGATGTCGGCAGGTGGAGATATCTCAGGTCCGATGTCGCGACGCGGGCTCAACCTTGTCTACTTTGATGATGAACTGCGGCACTACTCCAGGGGCGACCTACAGACGGTTATGTCAAGTGCTGCGATTGAGACCTGGTCGAGTACGGGGTGTATTGGCTGCATTGAGAGGACCTTTGCCGAAGCGGTGGGTGACACCTACCTGAGCGTGTTCGACGATCTACTTATCGACGCGGAGACGCTGCTCGACGACGTGCTGCTCGGTGGGGGCGGACCGTTCCCGCCCGAGGCGGCCGTTCCGGTTCCGTTCCGGAACTTCCACTTTGTCTCATTCTTCGATCCCGGAGACAACCCGGATTTTGATGGCCTTGACTGGTGGACATGGTTGGTGTTTTTCGACATCGAAAACGGCGACGCGGTTATTGCCGGCATGGCTCCGGTTGCGTGGGCGCCGTAGACCGAATCAGACCGCGTTGGTTCGGCTGAGCAGAGGTTCCTTGGCCAGTGAGTAGCGGGCTACATTCGGCGTCGACGGCGACGACCCGACAGATTTCGGGTGCCACCGGAACCGGCGAGGCGGAAGGGAGCGTCTTCAGGATCCGGCTCCCAATCCGTCAGGTTCCGTAGCCGAGGGTCGTTTGAGAACATCTTGGTGATCGGTACATCAAGTCCGGCTTCTCGCTGAATGCCAAGCACCTCGTTCACCTGGTCCCACTCGACCAGTGTCACAACGAGGCCGCTTTCGCCTGCACGCGCGGTGCGACCGCTTCGGTGGAGGTATGTCTTCGGGTCATCCGGTGGATCGAAGTGAACGACGATGTCGACTCCGTCGATGTGGAGACCGCGTGCTGCGACATTGGTTCCGACCAGAACCTTTGCCTTGCCCTCCATGAAAGCCTTGAGGGAGCGCTCTCGTTTGGGTTGTGGGAGATCGCCGTGAATCGCACGAGCCTCCACACCAAGATCTTTAAGATCGTTCGCGACTCGGTCACACATGTGCTTCGTGCGGACAAAAACCAGGACGCGGTCGGCTGTTTCCGCTATCGCAGAAACGGTTTTGGTCTTGTCCATGTAGTGGATCTTGAGAAAGCGATGTTCCATCGTTTCGATGGGTTCTGACGATGATGCGACCTCGTGGTTGACTGGATCCCTCATGAACTGGTTGATGAGTGAACCAACCTGTCCATCGAGGGTGGCCGAGAACAGCATCGTCTGACGGTTGGTGTTGACCTCACGGAGGATGCGACGGACCTGGGGAAGAAACCCCATATCCGCCATCTGGTCGGCCTCGTCGATTGCGACGATCTCGATTTCGTCGAGTTTCACCTTCTTGCGTTCGAGCAGGTCGATAAGTCGCCCGGGAGTCGCGATAACGACATCGGATCCCTGGGCGATCTCGTTGATTTGCTTCTCCATTGATGTACCACCGTAGACGGCGGTAATCCAGCGGCCCCGGGCCTTCGCGAGCGGTTTGATGGTCTCGACCACCTGGTTGGCGAGCTCGCGCGTCGGGACCAACACGAGTGCCGTCGGGTGCATCGGTTTGGCTTTCGCGATCGTTGTGAGGATCGGGAGGCAGAATGCCAGCGTCTTGCCGGAGCCTGTCTGCGCTTTTCCGCAGATATCGAGACCCTCCATAGCGTCCGGGAGAGCAAGGGTTTGGATGGCGAACGGCTCCGTAATGTTCTGTTTGGCGAGCGCGTCTACCAGCGATGGATGGACGCCGAGATCCTCGAACGTCGTGGTTGTTTGGTTCATAGTTTGTGCGGGTTCCTGATTGAGTTGGCCAACGGATTTCTCAATCACGGTCCGCTGGCGCAGAGGTGCGTACAGTTGTCTCGAAAGACCACGGGATCAACATCGGTTGTTCACCGTTTGTTCTGAAATCGAAACGGGCGACCGGTCGTTATCTCATTGAAGACCGATTACCACTAGGGGTGTCAAGAATGTCTAGCTCAACACGCGTCAAGCTTACTGCATTGGGAACCGTTGTCCTCGGTATCATCGCCGTGGCCGTGTGGTTCCAGCCACAAACGCTCTTCTTCGACCAAACGGTCGACGAAACGTTGCCGCCGACGGCGGCCGCGAACTCAACGCAAGCTCCGCCGGCGACGACAGAGGCAATTGCCGCCGAGCCCTCCGAGGGTGACACCGAGACGACCGTGTCCGCGGAGGCGCAGGAACAGTTCCCAGTCGGTGAGTTCATCGATCTCGCCCATGTGGGATCGGGAACTGCGCAGATCATCGAGCTCGATGACGGGTCCTACATCCTTCGTTTTGAGAACCTTGATGTAGACAACGGCCCTGATCTTCGGGTGATCCTGTCCGCATCTCCTCTCGTCGGTGACGATGGGGCGTACGACGACGTCGAGTTTCTTGACCTGGGTGACCTGAAGGGCAATATCGGCAATCAGAACTACGAGATTCCCGCAGGAACAGACCTCAGCAAGTATGAGACGGTCGCAATCTGGTGCCGACGGTTCAATGTGTCGTTCAATGCTGCGGAAATCTAGAGAAACTTGCGGTCATCGATGTCGTCGGACGAATACCGGGGGTTAAGCAGGGCGTCGTTGACCTCTGCACCGATCAAGATGACAAATCCGGCGAGAAAGAACCACAGCATCAGACCTATGACCCCGCCGAGGGCGCCATAGGTCTGGTTCAGTGACCCTATTCGGCCGACATAGGCGCTGAAGGCCTGCGTGATCACCACCAGGCCGACGGTGCCGACCAGTGCCCCGGGACTTATGACCTTCGAACGAATCGGTGTCTTTGCCGGCGCCCATCGGTAGATCGCTCCGAGGCCGAAGAGGATGACAACAATCATGAGCGGCCAACGGAGAAGCCCGATCACCGTTCGGGCGCCTCTTGACACATCTAACGCGTTGAGCAATGGCGGGATGACTGTTGTTATGGCCATGACGACAGTGGCGCCTACGACAAGAGCAATCGTGACTCCGTACGAAATCAGCCGGACAGTTGCGTACCGGCGGGTCTCTCGAACGCCGTAGGCAATATTGATTCCTCGCATGAGTGCACGAACTCCGCTCGAGGCGGTCCACAGTGCCACGGCGATGGAGACGATCGCGCCCATGGTCAACCCGGACGACGATGCCTGAGCGAGGTCGGTGATCTGTGCGGAGATGATCTCGGCGACCGGCGCCGGCAGAACTCGCGAGATTGATTCGATGTCATTGGCGGCGGTCTGGGGAGAGAGGAAGAGGCCGTACGTTGAGATCGCCGCGATCATGGTTGGGAACAGCGCAAGGGTCGCCGAATAAGCAAGGGCCGCGGCGATCATCGAAATGTGGTGGCGGCTGACGTCTTGCGCGACGCGCCGAGCAATCTTGAATGCTCGACTCCATCCGTCAGTCATGTGTGGCGTGGCCAGTGCGGTCGAAATGGATGTGGCGGTCTCTTTCAGTGTGCCCGTGGTCGTCAACGACAACACCGCGCTCGTCGAGGTGCACGAGTGCAATCCCGTACGCCTGTGCGAGGATATCCCGATCGAGCACTGCTGCCGGAACACCCTCAGCGACGACCGTGCCTGACATAAGGATCACATGGTCGGCCATCTTTGCGACAGCGAGATCGTGGGTAGTGAGCGCAACGGTTCTGCCCGCGTGAATCTCTTTGTCCAGTGCGTCGTCGATGAGCTGGCGAGAAACAATGTCAAGGGAATTCGTCGGCTCGTCAAGCATCAGGACATCGGCTTCCTGGGCCAAACCCTGCGCAACGAACACCCGCTGGCGCTGTCCACCCGACAGCTCGCGAATGTGCTTGTCGGCGAGCGAGAGAACGTTCATTCCGTCCGCAGCTTCACGACATACCCGTCGGTCCGCGGAGCGAAGCCTACCGAAGCGGCCGAGTCGGCCATACCGGGCCATCGCGATCACCTCGGACACGGTGACTGGTATCGCCTCGTTCATCCGGGTGGCCTGGAGGACATAGGCAATCGAGCCAAGCCGCGCGGACGTTGGACCTCCATCTATTTCGATCGAGCCGGCCTTCAAAGTAGCAAGACCGCAGATCCCGTTGAGGATGGTCGACTTCCCTGAACCGTTGGGACCGATAATCGAGGTGAGCTTTCCGTGCGGGATTGTGAACGTCGCATCCGCGACGGCGACTGTTGATCCGTAGGCGAGGGTGGCCCCGGTCGCGGTGATGGTGCTCACCCGCAGTCCTCGCACAATCCGAGCACGTCGAGTGTGTGGCCGGTCATAGTGAACCCGTGTGATGCTGCGACGGTCGCACTGATTTCGGCGACCGCATCCTCAAGGCCTTCACCAAGGTCGATGTCGGTGACGACATCGCACGACGTGCAGATAAGGTGATGGTGATGGCCGAGCAACCACTCACCGAGCTCGAACATTGCAACACCGTCACTGTCGTGAGTTCGTTCGAGAATCCCGATGTCTTCGAGGACGGTAAGCGTTCGATACAGCGATGAGAGTGGCACGTCATCGAGTTCAGTGGTGTGGAGATGTGTCGCCGAGCGTGGGCCACCGGCCGCATGGAGCGCGGCGATGAATTTCTGTCGACCCGTGGAGTAACGGATGTTGTTCTCGCCGAGGTGCTTTTCCACCCTGGCGTGGAGTTCGGTAAGCGGGGTTGGCTGCATAGTGTATAATGATAGCCATTCTCATTACTAATGACAAGTGTAGATATGTCTAACCCCGTCAAACAGCTCTTACGATTGCGCCCCCTGGGCGGTGTTGTCGCCATCGCCCTAGTGGTTTCAGCCTGTGGCGCCGCCGGCCCGTCATCGCCCGATGACTCACTCTCGATCGTCGTGACGACGTCGGTGCTCGGCGATCTTGTGCAACGCGTCACGGCTGATGTTGCCGACGTAGAGGTCGAAGTTCTGATGGGACCCGGCCAGGATCCTCATTCGTTCGGGTTGTCGGCTGCCCAGGCGGCTCGCATCCAGAGCGCCGATCTCATCGTGATCAATGGTCTGGGTCTTGAGGAAGGCCTGCTCGATGTCATCGACGCGGCGCAGAACGACGGTGTGACGGTCTTCGAGGTTGCGACCGCCGTTGAACCCTTAACGCGATCGGTACCGCACGACCGAGCGAACGTGAGTGACAGCGGCGAGATGGGTTCACTCGATCCACACGTCTGGTTGGATCCCTTGCGGATGCGCGAAGCGGTATCCATCCTCGGTGAACTGCTTGGTTCAATCGACCCTGAACGCGCCGCGATCTGGTCAGAACGGACGGATGCGGTCGCGAGCGAGCTCTTGGCGCTGCACGAACAACTTCTTGGGATCGTCGCCGAGTTGCCACCGGAGAAACGGATCTTGATTTCGAACCACGAGGCACTTGGTGCGTTTGCTGACCGGTACGGGTTCGAGGTGGTGGCGACGGTGATCCCTTCGGCTTCGACGACCGCCGACCCCGGCGCCCGCGACATTGAGCTCCTGGTCGCCCAAATAGAAGAGCACAACGTGTCCGCGGTCTTTGCGGAAACAACGGCGCGTAGCGATGTCCTGGAGTCTGTTGTCGCAGATCTTGGGCGTCCGATCAAGATAGCTGAGCTCTATACGGGCGCTCTCGGACCCCCGGGAAGTGGCGCCGAGACGTATTCCTCAATGATGGTTAGCAACGTTCGTCTCATCGTCGAGAGTCTGAGTAGGTAACGTGATCTGATGGATTGGTTGTTCGAACCCTTCAGTACCGCACTCCTCCAGCGAGCGTTGGTCGTCGGCGTCATGGCGGCGATCACCACATCGGTTGTTGGGACCTGGGTGGTGCTGCGAGGCATGGCGTTTCTGGGTGATGCCCTGGCTCACGGGATCCTCCCCGGGGTTGCCGGCGCCCTCATCATGGGATTCAACCCACTCCTTGGTGGTGCGGTCGCCGCCGGCGTGATGATCGCCAGCATCTCGTGGATCCATCGTTCCTCGAAACTGTCCGAAGACACTGCAATCGGGTTGCTGTTTGTCGGCATGCTTGCGGTCGGCATGATCCTGGTATCCAAGAGCGGCAGCCTGGCGGTGAACCCGCTCGCCATCCTGTTCGGGTCGATCCTTGGTGTCACCCCGCGTGATGTTGTTGTGCAAGCCATTGCTCTGGCCGTGACTTTGGCCCTCGTCGTCGTGTTCTATCGGCCATTGCTGGTGCTGGCGTTCAACGAGGACAAGGCGCATGTGCTTGGACTTTCCCCGCGACGGACCCATTTCGTGATGATGGCCCTCGTGACCATCGCCGTGGTTGCGACGTTCGACATGGTCGGGTCGCTGCTCGTCTTCGGCCTTCTCGTCGCACCCCCCGCGACCGCGGCCCTCATTGCGCGTCGCGTGCCGGTGATGATGGTGTTGTCGTCGTTGATTGCAAGCCTGTGTGTTTTCGGCGGGCTTGTTATCAGCTACTACGCGGGGACAGCCGGGGGAGCGACAATTGCGGCGCTTGCGGTTGGTGTGTTCTTCGTCACGTTGGCGGCGAGGAATCTGCGCGGAATCCGGGTACCGGTCGTCTCTCCCCGCTAGAACAGCGATATGTCGTTGAGGCCTTCGAGTGAGCCGACCCCCGCGGTGACCGACGGAACTAAACCGGGCACCCTGGCGAGTAGATCCTTGGCATAGAACTCCGCCCGTTGTGTGCGCGCCTCGGCATCATCCCTACCGGCATCCGCGGCGGCGAGGGCGAGGCGCATCAGATAGTGCCCGCCGGCCGTGGAGCCCAGGAGCTCAAGGAACGTTGTCGCTCCGGCGAGCGCATCGTTGGGGTCCTTGCGATCAACCAACCAGTTCGCGGCGCTCTTGACTGCCCCGATTGCCTGGGACAGGAACATTGCGGCGGTGGGCATCAGCTCGGCCGAGACGTCGGCGGTTGTCTGCATCTCAGCAACGAACTCCGCAATCACCGCGCCGCCGTCCATCGGCAGTTTGCGCATGACGAGATCGATCGCCTGAATGCCGTTGGTGCCTTCGTAGATCGGGGCGATCCGCACGTCTCGGTAGTGTTGGGGTGCACCGGTCTCCTCAATGAACCCGCCGCCGCCGTGAATCTGGACACCGAGCGAAGCAATGAGCACGCCTTGATCGGTGCCCCATCCTTTTGACAGTGGTGTCAGGAGTGCCGCCCGGTTGGAGGCGGACCGGCGAGCGGCCTCGTCGCTGTGATGTTCGGCGACGTCGAGAGCCGCGGCGTTGGCATACATGAGTCCCCGCATCGCTTCGATCCGTGTCTTCATCTGCAACAACATGTGACGCACGTCGGGGTGTTCGATGATTGCCGAGGACTCGCCCTTCGGCGCCCCGACTGCTCGACCCTGTTTTCGCTCCTGGGCGTACGCGAGTGACTGTTGGTAGGCGCGCTCAGCGATTCCGAGACCCTCGATTCCAACATGGAGTCGGGCGTCGTTCATCATGGTGAACATGTACCGCATGCCGCGGTGCACGTCACCGATAAGGTATCCGACGGCGCCGTCATAGGACATCACACATGTCGGGCTGCCGTGGATCCCGAGCTTGTGTTCGATCGACACTGTCGTCACGGAGTTGCGCTCACCGATGCTGCCATCGTCGTTGACAAGGAATTTCGGCACAATGAAGAGCGAGATACCTTTAGTGCCCGGGGGCGCCTCGGGAGCTCTGGCGAGGACCAGGTGGATGATGTTCTCCGCCATGTCATGCTCGCCCCAGGTGATGAAAATCTTGGTGCCGGTGATACTCCAGGTGCCGTCGTCGTTCGGTGTCGCTTTGGCACGCAACGCACCGACATCGCTGCCTGCCTCGGGTTCGGTGAGCACCATTGTGCCGGTCCAGTGGCCGGAGATGAGGTTGGCCAGGAACGTGTCCTTCTGCTCGTCGGTGCCGTGAGCGTCGATCGCGAGGATTGCCGACGCGGTGAGCATCGGGCACAGCGAGAACGCCATGTTGGAACTCGTGAGCATCTCCTGAACGGCGGTTCCCACCGCACTTGGGAAGCCGTGCCCGCCGTAGTCAGGGTTGCACTTCACCGCGTTCCAGCCGGCGTCGACGTACTGCCGCCACGCCTCGTGGAACTCCGCCGGCATGGTGACGGTGCCGTCGGGATGGTGGGTGGCGCCGACGAGATCTCCCACCCGATTGGTAGGAGCAACCACATCGGCCATGAACCGTCCCGCCTCATCGATGACGGTGTGCACCGTCTCGGTGTCAACGTGTTCGAAACCATCGAGCCCAGCGAGCATCTCGATGTCAGCAATGGAGTCCAGGACAAACTTGATGTCGTCGGTTGGGGGCATGAATCCGCTCATGGGATGAAGAATACAGCCTCAGCCACCTGCTGCCCTTCTTGGCCGATGTTTGTGGCTGCGGGGCGATCATCGGCGCGACTACGGGCCTGCCCTCGACGCATTGCGAGAGCAGACCCGAAGGTCCGGTTTGACTACTTTCCTTGGGTCAGCGACCTGTATGCGGCCAGCGCCAGGTCAGTGGTTTCCTGTGCCGACAGACTCGGTCGAGCATACGCATCGTTGAAGTCCTTTTCGATGACGACGGAGCCATGGATGCGCCCATCTGAGAACACAACCTGAATGTGCCCGCTCTGGACACTGATCGTTGCTTCAACCCCGTCGGGCCACCCCTCAAGGAGATCTTCCCCGCCCATCACGTCCCATGTTGGGTCAACCTGCTGCCACCAGACCGTGAGGACTCCTCCGTCGGGCGTCAGGAACATCGATTCTTCGCGCCGGTGGTCGGGTGTCACCATCTCGGTTTTCGAGCCGATGAGGCGCAGATCTGTGATACCCAGAGCGACCTCCAACTTCGCCAGCGCGTTTGTCGCAGGTGGTGGTTCGTCGGAGGCGAGGGACTTGGTGACGATGAAGTCGTAGGTCCGCTCCTCCTCGGGTATGAACTCGGAGTCCCCAATGACGATCTCCTCGGGAGCACCGTTCGGTTCCGGTGCCTCTCCACTTGACGGCGGGCACGCTGACACCACGGCAGTGAGGACGAGCCCGACGCTGATACGCTTC
>BDTL01000243.1 GCA_002898115.1 bacterium BMS3Bbin02
CGGCGACATACGATCGATGCGTGAGTGCCGTCTTCAGCTGTTGAACGTCATGGAACCGATAGTCGATGGCCTCTTCAAGTGCGACCCGCGCCGATTCGTCGATGACGCTCATGACGTCGAGTTGCCCATCCGGGCTAGGCCGGCCTCGATAGTGCCGGGAAGGTCGTGTTCGACGCCTTCGGCGGCCAACCGGCAGGCCGATGCAATCGCTGCTTCATTGGACGAACCGTGGGCAACAACGACCACACCCTTGATACCGAGCAGCGGGGCACCACCGTTCTCGTCAACAGCGAGACGGTTGGCGAGCTGCCCGAGCCCGCCCTGGACCTGCTCGACATCGCGAATCCCCATCTCGACGATCGTCTTGGAAACCAGCTCAAAAATCAGCCGGGATACAGCCTCTGCGGTCTTGAGAACCACGTTGCCGGTGAAACCGTCGGTGACAAACACATCAACCCGGTCACCGATGAGATCGGTGCCTTCGACGTTGCCGATGAAATTGATGCCACCAACTTTACGAAGAAGAGCGAGAGCCTCCTTCTCAAGGTCACGACCCTTTGAGTCTTCACCACCGATGTTGAGAAGACCCACCCGCGGAGCCACAAGACCCCGGTGTGTCTGCGCCAGGGCGGAACCCATGATTGCGAACTGCACGAGATGTTCAGGTCGTACCTGGATGTTTGCCCCTGCATCCAGGAGGATCGGACCGTGGGGAAACAAACTCGCAACGCCCGGGCGTGCGACACCTTTCAGCCGACCGATCACGAACGCCGCAGCGGCCATCGATGCGCCGGTCGACCCTGTCGAGACGAACCCACCGACGTCGCCGCTCGCGACAAGCTTCGCCGCGACGAGCACCGAGGCGTCCTTCTTCTCGCGAAGGATGCGAGCGGGATCGTCCGTCATGCCGATGATCTCGCTGGCGTGCACAATCGGAAGGTCCAGATCGAGATCCGCTACCAGGGGTTTGAGTTGTGCGGTGTCCCCGACCAGAACGAGGTCGATTCCCTCACTCGCAACACGAGCGGCGCCTCGAACCGCAACTTCGGGTCCGTAGTCACCCCCCATTGCATCGAGGGCGATTGGGGCTCGCACTAGGAGCCGTCGGCTCCAGCAAGTTCCCGCCCACCGTAGGTCGCACATTCAGAACACGCACGATGCGGCAAAGACGCCGACCCGCACTGCTTGCACTTAACGGTTGCGGGCGCAGAGATCTTCCACTGCGCCTTGCGGCGGCGCGTCCGTGAACGCGACATTTTCTTCTTCGGTACGGCCATCAGGGAAACCTCATCTCGACTTACTCACGTGTCTCAAGCAGCTCGCGTAGGATGCTAAACGGCGAACCAGTCGCTTCTGTGTCGTGAGCGTCAGTATTCAAGTCGCTTTCTGCATGCTCGACAAGTCCCGCGCAGTTGTCAGTGCACAATGACCGGACCGGCAGACCGAGTAGCACCTCGTCACGAATCATTGGTTCGAGGTCAACCTTGGGGGAATCGATGATGTAGGCATCCTCGTCGTCGTCGTCGACCTCGAACAAAAGCGACACCTGCACTGGAGCGGACAGCTCCGTCTCGTACCCCACCAGACAGCGATCACATACTGATCGAGCTGTAGCGGTCGCTGTCCCGAACACGACAATGCCGCCGGAGACCCTCACAAGCGTGAGGTCGATGTCGAGCGGCGGGTCTACGTCAATTGTTGTCTCGCCGAGGCGCCAAGTGACCGGTGCGGTGAATTGCTCGGGACGCGTACCCGTCGCCCCGCGGAGAAGGTCCGTGATATCAACGACGAACGGGGAACTCGCCACGGCTCGTCACTCCGAGATCGGTGCCGGCGGTGCGGGCGGTCGACTCTCGTGCAGGACGGCCCGGGACTCCTGGATGAACCGCAGGGATTCTGCGAGGACTGCCTCGGTGTCGATCAGGCGCCGCTCCGCATGGTCTTCAGCTTCGAGCCGGGTGCGACGGGCATCGTTCTCCGCTGCCCGGACGAGCGTGTTGGCTTCGGCGACGGCTTCGGCAACGATGTACGATTCCGATACGAGTCGCCGGGATTCGTCGCGGGCCTTGAGTAGCATCTCACGGGCCTTTTCGTTGGTGCGAGCAATATAGGACTCCCGCTCACGCACCATCCACCGTGCGGCGCGAAGCTCCTCCGGCAGTGCCTGGCGTACCTGCTCCATTTTGTCGACGATCTCGTCCTTGTTCAGCATGATGGAGTTTGAGAGGGGGACGGGACGCGCCTCTTCAATCTCAAGAATCACCTCATCGAGCATGTCAAGAAGTCGCCCCGGAATCGGTGGAGGGTTCATGTCGTTCATGTCGGGAACCTCTCATCTAGTGCAGCTTTTACAGGTGCCGGCACCAACGCATCGACGTCACCACCAAGGGATCGTACCTGCTTCACGAGCGAAGACGACAGATACCCGAACTCGGGTTTGGTTGCAACGAACAGGGTCACAATCCCGGAGAGGTGGCGGTTCATTTGGGCCATCTGAATCTCGTACTCAAAGTCGGTGATAGCACGCAGCCCCTTGACGATCACGTCAATGTTTCGGCGGTTCGTGAAGTCAACCAGCAGACCGCTAAACGAATCCACCGACACGTTGTCGTACGGTAGACACGCCTGGAGCAGTTCCGTCCTTTCCTCCGTGCTGAACAGGGGGTTCTTCGACGGATTCCGAACAATGCCCACGACTACTTCATCGAAGATGTTCGCGCACCGCTCAACCACATCGATGTGCCCCTTTGTCGGGGGGTCGAAACTCCCGGGTACTAGTGCAACAGTCACGAAATGTCCTTCTCGAAACGCCAAACAACGGCATCTCCGTAGCGTCGTTCATGCATGATACTCAGGGTGGTCACGGGTTTCGGTTGACCAAAGCGTCGGTGCAGGATCACCACGCCGTCATCGACCAGGATTCGGGCGACCTGTTCGATGATCCGTTCGACATCGACATCTTCCATCGGATACGGAGGGTCGACAAATACCAGGTCGAAGACATCGGATGCACCGGCTAGAAACGACTCCACCTGCGCCATAATGACCTTCCCACCGAGATCGATTCGCTCGACGTTGCTTCGCAGAACTCGCACAACCTCACGATCCGCCTCGACGAACACCACCGACTTAGCGCCGCGACTCAGCGCCTCAAGACCAATCGATCCGGTCCCGGCGAACAGGTCGGCGACCCGCGCCTCTCGGATGCGCGCGCCGAGAGAAGAAAACAACGATTCGCGCATGCGGTCGGTCATCGGTCGGGTGATCGTGCCCTTCGGTGCGTCTATCCGATGGCTCTTCTTCGTGCCCGCAATAATCCTCACGACCGCACCAACCATTCATCATCCTCGCCCAGGAACACTTCAAGTTCGTCCGCCATGGCGGGATATCCTGACAAAGAGGGGTCACCCGCAACGATCGCAAACGCCTCGCGGCGGGCCGACATCAACGTCTCGGCGTCCCGGAGAATGTCGGCGAGTTTGAGGTCCTTCGCTCCAGCCTGACGAGCGCCGAACACGGTACCCTGCCCTCGAATCGACAGGTCTACCTCCGCAAGCTTGAACCCGTCCGTCGTTTCGACCATCGCCGCAATGCGACGTTTCCCCTCGGGCGTGGACGGGTCCGCGACAAGAAAGCAATGGGACGCGTGCTCGCCTCGACCGACGCGCCCTCGAAGCTGATGGAGCTGGCTCAGGCCAAAACGATCGGCATCTTCGATGATCATCACCGTCGCGTTCGGAATGTCGATACCAACCTCGATAACAGTCGTCGCAACAAGAATGTCGAGCTGCCCTTGCTTGAACTGCGCCATCACGGCTTCCTTGTCGTCGGGCCGCATCTGGCCGTGGAGCAATCCGACAGACATCTCGGAAAACACCGCCGAGAGGCGCTGATGTTCCGCTGTAGCGGATGCGGCCTCAAGTTTGTCCGAGTCCTCAACAAGGGGGCAGACAACGAACACCTGTCTGCCGTCGGCAACCTCGGACCGCACCGCTGAGTACATCTCGGCCAGCGCGGCATCGGTTTTTGGAACCACACGGGTGGTAACCGGCAACCGGCCGGGAGGCATCTCGTCGAGCACCGAAACATCGAGATCCCCGTACAACG
>BDTL01000244.1 GCA_002898115.1 bacterium BMS3Bbin02
GGTGACGGCTTTGTGATGGGGGAGGGGTCGGCCACTCTTGTTCTCGAATCGCTGGAGAACGCTCAAGCACGTGGTGCGCGGATATATGGCGAAATCCTCGGATACGGTATGTCCGCAGATGCGTATCACATTACCCTGCCCAGGCCTGGTGGGGACGGCGCCCGTCGTGCCATGGTGGCGTCGCTCGCGCATGCCGGTCTCGAACCCGGAGCGATCGACTATATCAACGCACACGGGACCTCCACCGCTGCAAACGACGCCACGGAAACGCTGGCTATCAAGAACGCGTTCGGTGATGCCGCAAGCACGGTTGCAATCTCATCCACGAAATCGATGACGGGCCATCTCCTCGGCGGGGCGGGCGCCGTCGAGACTCTCGTCTGTCTCTTGGCGATGCGTGACAACAAGGTGCCGCCGACGATCAACTATGAGACACCGGACCCCGATTGCGACCTCGATTATGTGCCAAACGTGGCGCGCGAGATGTCGGTGAAATACGCCATGTCGAACTCGTTCGGTTTCGGTGGGCACAACGTCGCCCTCACGCTCGGCGCCTACACCGACTAAGGAGAGGGCAGGTTGTCGTCGTGGTCTTCAAGGGCGTCGGGTTGACCGTGCGGCCCGTCGTTAGTCGCCGTCCTGACGTCGACTAACGACGGGCCTGGCTGCAACGCCTTGTGCGAACATTGCGGCGACCGAGTCATCTCGTGCTACTTCGTTCCCGGCAGCGTCATATGCGACGCGGCTTACGGGGGTGCCGACGATATCGAACATAAACCACGTCAGGTTAACGACCTCGGTCGTCACCGCCGTCCCCTCTCGCATTTCAATGGAGATGCTTGTGATGCCCTGGTTTTCGGCGACCATCCCTATCATCACCACCTGGGCGGCTCCGTCGCCGTTGGTATCAACCCATCCGATCATCGAAGACTCAGGAAAGCGGTCGACCGTTGCACCGCACCCTCCGACCATGCCGTCTCCGTCGGGTCCGTCGTAGTACAGGTCGAGACAGATGCCAACCGAACTGTCGTAGGTGACGAGATCCCATGACACATCGCCAGGCGTCTCACGTGACTGGACAACCTTCTCGGTCTCCGGCAGAACCGCAAGATCTTCGCCCTCGACGACCGCGACGAATGACGGCGCGGTATCGCCCCTCGTCTGGGAGAATAGTGTGAACGCGACGACCGCAAGTACCGCCGCGAGTATCACACCCAGTCGCATGGCTTGGCGACTATTCCGACCGATATCAGACGAGTCACTCATTGTGAACACCCCTGGCTGTGATTGGTGATGTGCGGACCTGTGCAATACGAGCAGTGAAAGTTGAGACCGTTTGACGTGTTGTGGATGTGCGTCGCCGTACCCACCACGGTCCCGTGGGAGTGAACCTGACTCCAGTGAACTCCCTGAGCAAGCTTTGTGCCCCCTGGATGCTCCGTCCAGAAGTGGTAGTTCGGGTTAGACCCCCCGCCACTAGCAGAGTGCCCGTGAGAGTTATCGACCACGGTGTCGTGGTGGTCTGCCACGCCAAGCGCGGCACCACACTCATTACGAGCAGCAAAATCATCCCCGCGGCTAGGCTTGCCCGAAATGCGTCTCATCGTGACCATGGTTTCCCCGTCTGTCAGATTGATGCTGCTGCAACCATACACGCTTTAGGGGGGTGTCAGCCGTCGATTCCGCGGCGCGGTGGGTAACCGTGGCGCCGATTCGCCACCTTTCATGCGCAACCCAGGTTGCGTTCGTCTGTCGTATGCGACTGCGATTGAGCGCGGGTTTCTAGGAGAGTTCGTCGGTTTCGCATCCGACTGTGGGGGGAGGTTTGCCGGCGGCGATCGCGGTGCGGTACTCGTCGAACGAGCGAACGGTCAGTGCCACGACCAAACCGACGCCGATGATGCCCCCGATGCCGGTGATCACGCCGGCGGTATTTGCGATGGCTTCGCACGTCCCCGGCAGACAGGTTGCCTGCACCGTTGCCGTTCCAGCCATCGCACCGACGAAGCCCCCGATCAGGACAGGGATTGCCACGACTGCTCGCATCTTTGTCTGCACCATGACGACGGCCATGCCCCCAAACAGGATGAAGGCGAGTAACCACGCAACGGGGGAACTCCCAAAGACGCTGCCCACGCCGAAGGCTGCCAGCAGGGCAGCGACAGAGATTGCGATATCGGACGGGGTCACGATGTGGCCTCCGGAGTCGGCGGGTCAAGAGGGATAAAACGTTTTGCCGGGATGACGTCAACAAGTGGTTGCACCATAACAAGCGGTTCCGGTCTCCACGCCAGCACCGTCAATGCGACGCCGTATGCACTAGTGGCCGCAGCAGCCCACACGGTGGTGGCAACCACGGCCGTCACAACCGACGCGACCGGTACACCGACACGCAGAGTCCACAACCCCCACACATGTGCCTGGGAGTACGCCCATGCTCCGACGACGGCGACGACGGCGAGTGCGAGATACACAATCGAAACCCGTGAGGGTTGGACGAGAGCGGCGCCGAGCGGTGCAAAGAGGGCAACGAGCATCATGATCGATGGGACCTTCCCCGGTCCGAGAGCGGAAGGGCGTTTGCGCATCCACGTCCGTAACCAGGGTCCGTACACGGCGATAGCGGCGAGTGCTGCGAATCCGAGCGCAGCGTATCCGAAACCGTTCGGTGTGGAAATCATCAGATACGCGGCGATGTAGGTGGCACCGAGAATTGTCGTGAGGTGGAGGGACCAGGGCGCCCTCCCGAGCAAGAGTCCGACGATCGCCAAGATCGCGACGATGGATGAGCCAACAACGAACGACGCGGGACCAAACCCGGCCCAGGGGGCGGGGTCGGTGATCATCTGAGCTGCCCATGAGACGTTGCTCAAAACAAGCAGAAGGGCGATGGTGATCGGTGCTGTCATGGTTTCAGTATCGCTGATCGCTAGCGATGTCGGAAGTCGACGGGTTCCTGTTAACCCCGGGTGTTAATCGTCCCGGGAAGTCCGCCGGTGAGCGTTCCTTCAAGGACAACACGGTATCGAATGATGCCGCGATCGTCGAGGTTGCGGAGATCGACTTCGTAGATGTCTCCAGTGTTCATGACCGGGGAGTTTTCGAACTCGCCTTTCTTGAAAACGATCTCGTAGATGCGTTTTGGATCGTCCTTGTGAACGAACTGAACGATCCAGAACTCATCCGGGTTGATCTTGAGGATCGAGGGGCTGATTCGTCCGTCTTCGATCTCGACGACAATGACACCCTCCGGCGCAGCTTCAGTCGTGGTTGTCGTTGACGGAGCACGGGCGGATTCCAGTGCCGAGGCGGACGGTCCACTGCCGCACGCAGCAGTTACAAGAGCAACCGCCACAAGCGAAACGATTAGCTTGAAACGCATGGACACGGTGTTCCCTCTCCTTGGCCTCCGTCAGGGATGAAGGGCAGTGTAGTGGTGTGGCTTCGAATAGTCACAGCGTGGGAAGCGGGGTCGCTTGAGAAGGCGCCGGATCCTCAGTGCGCACCCAACCCGAAGGTGTCAACGTCAGACTCCTGACCTCCACATGGTCCGGTTTGTTCCCATGGAAGTCATCCATCGAGTCGCCGAGGAGCGTCCGGGTTGTTGCTTGTACCGGATCCTGGTGAAATATGAACACGGTGTCGCCGCTATTGGTCGCGTGTCGGCGAATGGCGTTGACGCACCGTTTCGCCATCGCGTCGAGCGATTCCTCGCCGAAAGTCAGTGCCCGCGGGTCTGCGAGATACGCGGCAACCTCAGTCGGGAATGAGGAGTCGAGGGACTCCCAGGTGTGGCCCGCCCATCTGTCCAGCAGCCGCCATTCGGAAAGGTCATGTTCGACAACGATCGGGAGACTCACCGCCGCGGCGAGTGGGGTGGCCGTTTCAACCGCCCGATCGAGTGGTGAGCTCACAATGCGAGCAATCGGCAGAGTGCTGAGATGAGTCGCGACAGTATCGGCTTGCAGTTTTCCTTCGTCGGAAAGGCCGAATCCGGGTAGGGATGCGTAGACGAGATGTCGCGGGTTGTAGACGTGTCCATGTCGGACGAGGTGGATGCGCATCACAGAATCGTACCGTTTGTGTCGGACCTTGTCGGTAGGCTGGGTATGTGAACAGTTTTGCTGAGCATTTTGTCCATATCGACATGGATGCATTCTTCGTTGAGGTAGAGCGTCTTCACGATTCGTCACTGCGCGGCAAGGCCGTCGTTGTCGGGGGTCTCGGCAACCGCGGTGTCGTCTCGAGCGCGTCGTATGAGGCACGGGCATACGGAGTGAGATCCGCAATGCCGATCGTTGAAGCGCGCAGACGGGCTCCGCACGCGACATTTGTCGCACCATCCATGGGTCGATACGGGGAGGTCTCTGAGCAAGTGTTCGAGACACTGAGGGGCGTTACGCCAACGATGGA
>BDTL01000245.1 GCA_002898115.1 bacterium BMS3Bbin02
TCTCTTCTCCCCGGTCGGTCTCATCAATGCACGCATGTACGAATCAATCGGAATCCTCGTCATAGGCGCGTTTGCTATTTCGATGGGTACCGCCGCTCTTGCCGGCGAAGAGGACAAGGGCACCATGGAGATGCTGTTGATGCAGCCGATTTCGCGGCGCTCAATTGTCCTACAGAAACACGCTGCGATGATCGTCTTGCTCATCGTCATGAACACGTTTCTCGTGGTTGTCCTGTTTGCGGGAAACCCGGTCCTCGATAGCCTCCTGTCTGTGCGGGGGATTCTTGCCGCCAACGTCGGTGCAACTCTTGTCGGCTTTTTTTTCGGGTCCCTTGCCCTCGCCGTTGGTGGAGTGACCGGCAAGCGGGGCATGACCACCGGCATCTCGGCGGGTTATCTCGCCGCGGCGTTCTTCTTCAACGGTATTGCGAACATTGTTGACGGCCTGAAATGGACGCAGAAGTTAACCCCGTTCCACTGGTTTACCCGCACGGACCCACTCGCCAACGGGTTCCCCATGGGTGATTTCACGGTGCTCCTACTAGCCGGGGTAGTTCTTATGGCCATAGGCTTGTGGGGCTTCGAACGGCGCGATGTGGTGGTGTAGCGTCGATCAAGATGCGGCTGGCGGATCACCTGAGTGATTGCCGAGTAGCTCGCTGGGGAAAACCTTCTAACCTTGCGCCCATGGCTACCGAATCCAGAAGACTCGTTCTCCTCGCGCTAACCGCGAACATGGGCATTGCCGTGATAAAGGGGGTCGCGTTTGCGATTTCGGGGAGTTCGGCGATGCTCGCGGAGGCTTTCCACTCTGTCGCCGACTCGACGAACCAGCTCTTCCTGCTGCGGGGTCACGCTGCATCTCGGCTCGCCCCCAGCGCTCGTCACCCCTTTGGAAGAGGGAAGGAGGCGTACTTCTGGAGCTTCATGGTTGCCGTGTTTCTCTTTGTCGGAGGAGCGATCTTTGCACTCATTGAGGGCTATCGGCGGGTCGCCAACCCCCATGAGTCCGAGGGCGGTCTCCTCTTTTCGCTGGGCGTTCTCGGTGTTGCCGCCCTCTTCGAAGGACTCGTTGCCTTTCGGCCGGCAGTGAAGGATTTCAATACTGCACGTGCCGGTCGGTCGATCGTCACGACCATCCGCGAATCGAAAGACACCGCGCTCATCGTGGTTCTCTTCGAGGATTCCGCTGCGCTTCTTGGACTTTTCATAGCCGCCACGGGTCTGACTCTTGCGGAAGTCACCGGATGGGCGCAGTGGGACGGTGTTGCCTCCATCATGATTGGTGTGTTGCTCGCGTCGGTTGCCTGGATACTCGCGTACGAAATGAAGGGTCTCCTTATCGGTGAGAGCACCACTCGGCGAGAGCGATCGCTCATTCGGGCAGCGACGCTCGGTGTACCGGCGGTGTCGAGCGTCGGCCGCGTGCTCACGATGCAGCTTTCACCACACGAGATCCTTGTGAATATGGATGTCGAGATTGACGATGACCTGAACGTCGTGGACGCCGAGCGAACCATCGACGAAATCGAAGCTCGCATTCGCGAACTGGTTCCCGATGCAACACGAATCTTTATTGAACTGGAACCGGCAGAGTGATCGGGAAAGCTACCGCCCCGGCGTCGTCGGCGAATCTCGGCCCCGGTTTCGACTGTCTCGGTCTCGCCCTGGAACTCCGCTGTGCAGTGACCGCCGCAGCATCGGACCGATGGGAACTCGAAGAGGGCGGCATGGTCTCCCCGCTTGATCCTGTCGACCTCGTGTTAGCCGCTGCACGCATGGTTGGAGATGAGCCATGTCGTATCACGATTGCAAACGAGATTCCTCGAGCTCGCGGTCTCGGATCGAGTGCCGCGGTCATTGTTGCAACCGTGGCGGCCGTCATGCGCAGCCGCGGTGTTGAGCCTGCGGGAGACGACCTGTTTGTGATTGCCAACCGGTTGGAGGGTCATGGAGACAACGCCGGTGCTGCCGTCTTCGGTGGGCTAGTGGCGGCATCGAGAAACAGTCTCGCCCATCTCGCTCTGCATCCGAGTATTCGGATCGTCGCGGCGATCCCTGACAGTCATCTACGGACTGACGCCGCTCGAGATGTCTTGCCCGCACAGGTATCTCACCGTGCTGCTGTTCGAAACGTTGGTCGACTGGCGTTTCTCATGGAGGGTCTCCGCACGGGTGATGCAGATATCCTCGCAATGGCGCGCGGTGACGAGCTCCACGAGTCGTACCGATCAAGTCTGTCTCGCGTGACGGGCGGGCTTATTTCGGCTGCTATCGAGGCCGGAGCGATGCACGCTGCCTGGAGTGGAGCCGGTCCGACGGCGTTGGCGTTCGCGACTGAGGACACAACGTCTGTCGTCATCGAGGCACTCGAACAAGTGCTGGATGGTGATGGCGAAGTTCGCCAACTCGCCGTTGCAACGACCGGGTGGACGTAGGGCGCTAAGGGGTCCCGAACCGCTTCAGCATTGCTCGTGTGATGTGGTCACATGATCGGCGGTACGTTCCGATGTCGCTGCCGTACGGGTCGGAGACATCTTCTCGTTCATCCAAGCGACTAGCCGGTGTCCCGAGCCGGTGTTGTAGCTCTTGGACCTGCCGAGCAGTCATCACGTACACCTCGTCCGCCCACTCGACGTCGGCCGCCTTCACCGCAGTCGCAGCGTGATTCGTCACCTGTGAGCCTGCGGCACCGAGGGTAACGGCAACGTGTTCCGCGGCTCGCGAGCCGGTACGCACCGCCAGACCCCGGCTCCGCCACACATGACGCGGGTACAGGTACTTACCGAGAGCTTCTGCCATCACCGACCTGCACGTATTGCCGTCACAGATCAGCAAGATGTTCACACCGGCGAGGCATCCGTTACGAGTGCTTCGAAGAGGAGGCGGGAATGTTTGTCGTCGACCTGGTCCAGATACTCGGGGTGCCACTGCACGGCGATCAACGGCCAACTAGCGTCCTCGTGCTCGATAGCTTCGACGATTCCGTCATCGGAGCGACCGACGATCCGGAACCCGTCACCGGGTATGTCCACTGCTTGATGATGAATCGAATTCACGGCGAGGCTCGTGGTCCCGGCGATCTCAGCGATGCGGCATTCCGGTTCGAGCTGCACTGCCTGGAAGGTCTCTAGGACGGCGTCACCCCTCAGCATGTGCTCGGTTCCGACGGCAGCCGGGATATCGGCGATCAACGTACCTCCAAAGGCGACGTTGACAACCTGCATTCCGCGACAGATCGCCAGTGTCGGCATCTTCCGCTCGGCAGCTTTGCGAATGAGGCTGATCTCGAACGTGTCGCGTTCATCGGAGACGCCATAGATCGCGGATGTCAGCGTGCCGCCCCACAGCTCCGGATTGATGTCACCACCGCCGGAGAGCACGAGTCCATCAAGGATGTCGAGCATCGCATCGATGTCCTCGTACGGAACGGCGGGCAGCGATATCGGGACACCACCGGCGCGTACAACGGCATCTCGATAGGTGTGCTGGAGGGTGTAGGCATGCGAATCGCCCTGGGAGGTCGTCAGACTTCTCGGGCGAGAGCTAATGCCGATGATCGGCTTGTTCATTGCGCCAGTCTACGTGGATGAGAGGGGGACCACATCGGCCGGTTCTCATGGTCCGCGGCATCACGTGAACCAGGATCAGGCAGCGGTGTTGTTGTCCCAGCGACCGGGCACGGGTCCGGTTCACGGCCATTCCGCTGCGCTCAGCTTGCGCAATGAGCAATGTTTCGCGAACCTACAGACGGCAGAGGCTATTTGTCGGCCTCCCGCCACGATTTTTTCGACCGACGTAGAGGGTATTGAATGGGTTCGCTGATTAAGAAGCGCCGCAAGAAGATGAGCAAGCACAAGTATCGCAAGCGCCTGAAGGCGAACCGGCACAAGCGCAAGTAGCTTTTCTTCAAGCCCCAGCGTCATGCTGGGGCTTGTTGGTGTCCGGGGGCGGAAGCGTTGCCGACTGCGTGTGTCAGATCGCCACTGCAAGCCAGAATGTCGCAATGCCGAGGATAAGGATCGCTCCCTGGATCGCTCCCCGTACGGCTGGCGATGTTTTCCTTGCCGTGAACTGGTGGAACGCGGTTAGTGCGATCATCACCCCGACGACCTGTACCTTCGTTCCGATAGGACTGCCGGTTAACGAGTACCCGAACTTGTTTGCCTGGATCAACCCGGTTACGACGGCTATGGCCATGGCCGTCCACGACAATCGACCGAACTGACGAGCTGCCGCCCGAAGAACTTCGATGTCGGCACCGGCCTTTCGCATCGCCGGTACAAGGGCGGCCAGGGTGATCAGGCCGCCGGTCCATATGGCGGCGACGAGAAGGTGTATCCAACGTACGGCGTTCATGGGTCAGTCTTTCTTCGTGACAGCAGTTCTGCGCCGTCTACCGCGAGCTGTCCGGGTTCTGGCGAAGAAAGGTCTCGATCTCGTCAAAGAGCTCTGCGGTGTCGTCAACGGAAGAAGCGACTGCAATGTCGGGGACATCATCTTCGCGCTCCAGGTCGGTGATGTATTCGTTGAGGTCTGCTGATGCATCGATGGCGCTTTCGACCCTATCAAGGTATTGGTCCACGACCACGTCGAGATCACTCAAGTCCAGGGGAAGCCCGGTGATCTCAACCGTTTTCCGGAGGAGCGCCAGCATGGCCTTGGGGTTCGGACTCGCCGCCAGGTAGTGCGGTGTTGCCGCCCACAGAGACATAGCGGGAATCCCCACCTCCCGGCAGGCCTCCATGACAACACTCACGATCCCGGTTGGTCCTTCGTAGTTGGAGCCTTCGAGACCGAAGCGTTCGACACGCTCAGGCTCGGTGGCCACTCCGATGATCGGTGTCGGTTTCCGGTGAGCTACCTGACCGATGAATGCACCGAGAATGATCACCTGCTCAACGTCGTGTTCGGCGAGGAGTTGCGTGATGATTCGCGCGTAGGTGCGCCAGCGGAAACTTGGTTCATCGCCAGTGACAACAATCAAGTCTTGGGAGTGTCCAGGGATCTTGACGGCGTGAAACCGCGTAATCGGCCAGGAAAGTGACCGATGTCCGCCATCGCTCGATGTGATGATCGGCCGATGCTGTTGGAAATCGTAGAACTCGTCCGGATCGATGACGGCGAAGGGCTCCGTTCGTTTCCCGACGTGGAGGGTGTACGTGGCGGCCGCCGAGGCAGCCTCGCACGCGTCGTTCCACCCTTCAAATGCGATGACGGCGACAGGTTTGCGAAGGCGCGGCGTGTGGAACTGGCGGACTGAGTTCATAGAGGTACGTTAGATCGTCTCAACGGACGATGTGGCACGGCTTGGGGCAGAGAAGGAGTCCTTCACCAACACCGGGCTTCTTCCGGCTGCGGCCAAGACAGAGGCAGCGATACTCGCGCGGTACCCCGAAGCGCAGAATGTCCAGATCGGTGTGTCCGGAATCTGTTCGAGGTTGTCAGCCAATGTCGCGACGTGAATGTTGATTGCACCGTCGATAGTGCCTCTGCCAACCTCGACCGGATCTCGAACATCGAGCATGAAGCCGGCGTCGGTGGCCTGCATATCGGCGAAGGTCGAGGTTGGATATGTGCCGCTGTCCGTCAGGGCAGGTGTCACGCCGGCGGGATCGATACGCCCAATGACCCGGTCAAAACCGATCCTTTGGAACTGTAGACGCACAGTTTCAGCATCATCCTGGCTCGCTACGAAGATGTACTCCTCGTCATTCCCGAACATCCAGCCCGTATACGTGCCAACGTCGCTCGACATGGGCATGTTGATAGATCCGGTGATGTGACAGGCCGCGAATTCCTCGCGCGGGCGGACGTCGATGATTCGACCCGTTCGGTCGGTTGCCTCTAGCCGGGGGATCGGTGACTCATCTATCGGATCCGCACCGACTCGGTTCACAGGAGCCATCGTCGGGTAGTAGTCCGGGTACATGAGATAACCCGCCAGTTGGGTCGTTTTAAAGGTGGCCAGATCGGGTGCCAGCAACGCAGGATTCGAGATCTTCTCCTGGGCGATGTCGGACACGGAACCGGATGCAGTCCCGGCGGCACAGAAACTCCCGGCCCCGTGTGTTGGTGTTACGAGCGTCGCGTCTGCCATGTCGGCTGCGATACGTCGCACCGAGTTGTATTGGCTTTCCAGGAGGGTTTGAGTGTGGTCGGGGCCAAGGAGATCAGATCGCCCAACGGCGCCGACCAACATCGACCCGCCGGAGAAAATTGCTAGCGGTGTGCCATCTACGACGAGCGCAAACGACGTATGGTGGTGTGTGTGCCCCGGTGTGTGGAGCGCACGGATCACCGCGTCACCGACGATGAAGTCTTCATTGTCGCTCGCGCCGATATGGGACACGGTAGCCCCGGTGCCGTAGGGAAGGACATAGCGAGCTCCGTTACGGCTAGCAAGGATGGCCCCGCCAGACAGGTAGTCATTGTGGATGTGCGTCTCAAATACCGCATTGAGCTGTAGTCCGGCAGCTTCGAGCGGTTGCTCGAAGCGGGCCACATCGCGCTGCGGGTCGATGATTGCTGCTACACCATCGATGTTGATGATGTAGGAGTGATCACCAAGTCCAGCGGTGCTGATCTGTGTGACCTCGACGAGACCCTGAAGAAATGAGAAGTGCATGGTGACTACCTCGCTGGAGTTATTTCGTCGGCGTGAACCGGCGCAGTCGGACTGAGTTCGAAACCACCGAAACCGATGTTAGTGCCCTGGCGCGCACAGCGACCATCGGGTTGAGGGGTCCGCGAGTCGCCGACGAACCTCACCACGGGTGCGGTCCTGAGTTCACAAACCGCTAACACCTTTTTGTCGCGGTGGGCCGTGGCTACCACGCGATCGACACCGAGCAGGGCGACGGTACGTTCCGCTGTGAGGTACCGGTCGACCGTGAGCATGATCTACATCGTCCTGGTTTCCAGGAACCCGTTCGACGCGGATTGTGCACGACGCGCAGGTCATACCGTCCATGCCGAACGTGATGGATATCGGTACCTGTCATGGCTACTTCGTTACGTCGTAACCCTGGGACTCGATGGTGTCGATGATGGTATCGGTTACTAACGAGTCGGAGAATGCCACGTCAACTGTCTTGCTTTCGATATGGACTTCAACGGAGTCAACGCCGTCAAGTTCGGACACTGCCTTCTCGATGGAGGTTTTGCAGTGGCCGCAGGAAATATCGGGCACTGAAAGGGTGATGTTCGTCAAAGGAGGGCCTCCTCGGTCGGGCCGGTGATGCCGGGCGTATACCTGAGTGTCTCCATGAGTTCCTCGACGATCTGTTCGATACGATCGTCCTGTACCGCTTCCATCACACATGTCTCAATATGGTTGTGGAGGAGCACCCGGTTCACCTTCTCGAGCGAGCCCTGTACAGCCGATACCTGCTTCATCACATCGGGGCAGTACCGCTCCGCCTCAATCATCTGGATCACTGCATTTACGTGACCGCGAACCGTCTTCAGACGGTTCAGTGCTGCTTTCTTATGTTCATCTCTCATAGTGCGGAACTGTAGCACAGGGGCACTTTACCCCACCCCCTGGGGGGTAG
>BDTL01000246.1 GCA_002898115.1 bacterium BMS3Bbin02
GTAACCACCGTGGTGCAGAATGGTGTTTTGCGTAGTCTGTCACGTGACGGCAGATCCGATGGATGGCGCGTGCGGACGGTCGATTGACGCCGGCGATAATCGTGGTGAGGTTGGGCCACGAACGTTGGAGAGACTGAAAGGCGGATGCATGCAGATCGTAGGTGACGAGGAGTGGATCGCGGCGCGTAGGGAGTTACTTGTTGAAGAGAAGGCGTTCCAGGCCCAGAGCGATGAACTCGCCCGGAAACGGCAGGCCTTGCCGTGGCGTTGCGTTGAAGCGCAGTACGTGTTCGAAGGCGCCGGGGGGCAGTGTACGTTCAGTGAGCTGTTTGATGGCAGTTCGCAGCTGATTGTCTATCACTTCATGTTTCATCCGGAATGGGAGGACGGCTGCAAGTCGTGCTCGTTTTGGGCGGACAGCTTCGATCGTTCGATTGAGCACTTGCGAGCTAGGGACGCAGCAATGGTGGCCGTCTCTCGCGCTCCGTTTGCCAAGCTGATGGCCTATCAGCGGCGCATGGGGTGGACCTTCCCCTGGCTCTCATCGTTCGGATCTCAATTCAACACTGACTTCAATGTGTCGTTCACGCCCGACATGCTCCGCGCAGGGTCCGCGAGCTACAACTACGTTGACGGCGCGTCAGTGGGTGAGGAGATGCCCGGCATCAGTGTGTTCGTCAAGGTAGACGAGACGATCTATCACAGCTACTCCACGTTCTCGCGTGGCATTGATCCTTTCAATGCGACGTACCAGTTCCTTGACATCGTCCCGATGGGTCGCGACGAAGCCGGGCTCAACTATCCGATGGAGTGGCTCCGCCGGCGGGGCGAGTACTCAGGGTAGGTGCGTTTCGCAGCCTCGGCCCCTGGGCCCTTCGTCTAGGAACTGGAGCTCGAGAGCGAGACGGAGGTTTCTTGGTCGCTTTGGGAAAGGCTGGCGCTGAGGGAGACCCCGTCTTCACGTGTGATAAACATGTTGAACCACTTATATCCATCGGAGCTGCCGTTCGACACACTTTGCTCGCCTGGCGTGGCGTCCATGAACTCCGTGTACATCGCGGCGATCTGGTCAAACGAATCTCTTGGGTACCTGATCGTGTAGGTAGCGCCTTCAGGCGTGGACATGGAGAATGCGACAGTTCCGCCGGGAGCTATGGGGAGGGGGAATTCCGCCGGAATCTCCGCGTTGGTGCCGAACGATATTTGTTGGTCTCCACCTTCGCTCTCGACCGTGACGTTTCCTTCGTTGTCCGTGTTGATGGTGACATTGTTGCCCTCGTCATCCTGGAACGAAATGTTTTGGCCATTGTTAGAAATGTCGACGTTGGCGCCGTCGGTCTGTGAGTTGATGATGGCCTCGGCGAGGTTGTCACCACCGCCGCATGCCGCGGCAATCAACGCAAGCGCGACGACGGCGATTCCGAGTCGGAGTGATCGTTTCATGTGGTTGCCCCTTTTGTGCGCTGTTCGTGATACCTAACAGAGTACTCCTCGGCGTCTGTGATACAACTTGACATCGAACACATGTTCGATACAGTGAGTGCCCGAGGGTGCCACGCTGTGGGGACCGTCGGGGAGCTAACGACGGACGGAGCATGCCACATGACGATGCGGGTTGATCGGGTGCCTACGGGGGTGGTGTCGCCGACAGTTTTAGGGAACAGAGTGACGCCGAGGTCTGTGCCTGTCTCGGACCCTACGTTCAACGGGCAGGATCGGGACAACCATGACCGGGGTAAGTTACACCGGAGCGGGTCGCTGGTGTTGATGCCGGGGCGTGTGGTCGGTCTGGTCGGTCCGCCGGGGTTCGGGCTCACACGTCTCGGACTGTCCATGGTCGGGGAATACGCCGCTGCCGGCCCCGTGGTATGTGTCGACGTACGTGGATGGCTTTCACCGACAGCGGCCTGGGAGGCAGGGGTACCGGCCGACAAGCTGGTAATTGTTCGCGCAAAGGAACCTGTGCAGTGGGCCAAGGTGGTAGCTGTTGTGCTCGAAGGTGTCGGTTCGGTGTACGCCGAGGTTCCCAGCGACGTGCACGAGGCCCACATTCGTCGGCTTGCGGCACTCTCTCGCCGATCAAAGACACCCCTGGTGCTGCGACCGGTGCGCGGCCGCCTCCCGGCCGGGATTGCTCAACTCACCGTGACCCCCGAGACCCTGCAATGGGAAGGTGTCGAGCAAGGTTACGGACGGCTTACCCATCGGCGGTTGATGTTGTCGGTCTCGGGGAAGGTGATGCGCGGGATGACCACCATGATTGAGGTAGAGGACGATGGAGCGAACGCTCTGCATATGGTTCCCGGACTGGCCGTTGCGGCGGCCCGGCACGCCAACGGATAAACCGGTTCAGGCAGTCGATATCGGCAACCGGGTGATTGCCGTCAATGACGAGGCGGCCACCGAAGGTGTCACGATCGGGATGCGGCGTCGTGAGGCGGAGGCGATGTGCCCTGTTATTGAGACAATCGTTGTCGACCAGGGTCATGACGCGGCACGGTTCGAGCCGGTGGTGAAAGCAATCGAGTCGGTTGTGCCGCGTGTCGAGATTGTTCGCCCTGGTCTGGTCCTCGTTCCTATCACGGGTGCGGTGCGATATTTTGGCGGGGAAGAGGCTGTTGTTGAGCGGGTGAACAAGGAACTCGCCGCCGTGGCGCTCCCCGGTCAACGGCTTGGTCTTGCTGCGGGGCCCTTTGCTGCTCAACGAGCCGCCGAGATGACCACTGCGCAATCTCCCTATCTCATTGTTGATGACGATGCTGTCTTTTTGCGGACCATGGACGTCTCTGCTGTTGGCAGTGAGGATTTGGCGGCAACGTTCCGATGGCTTGGAATCGGCACTCTGGGGGATCTTGCCGCACTGCCACGCGCTGTGGTTGCCTCACGGTTTGGTGATGTTGGTCTGCAAGCACACCGACATGCCCACGGTGAGGACAGGGCCCCGCAGGCACGGGACATTCCCGCCGACCTCACCGTTGAGGAACGTTGCTCGCCACCGCTTATCAACCTCGAACAAGTTGCCTTCCTGGCCCGAGCACTGGCGAACCGGTTAATGAGCAATCCCGCCATGGTCGGGGTCACCCCATTTTGTGTGATCGTCGAAGCCGAGGCAGCCGATGGCATGCTGCGTACGCGGACGTGGCGGAGCCGTGACCCGCTCGATGAGGTAACTCTTGCCGATCGGATCCGTTGGCAGCTCCAGGCATGGTTGGAGGGAGAGCGTCGCAGCGGGGGAGACGGGATTGACGGCGGGTTGGTGCGACTCTCGATCACGCCCGTCGACCTCTCGGGTGACGGTCGGCAACTGGCGCTTCACGAGGACGCCCAATCGACCGCAGAGGCACAGCGGGTACTGATGCAGACCCAGGCGATTGTTGGAGATGATCGGGTACTGCAGGCCGCCCCGCAAGGCGGCAGGGACCCGGTCGAGCGGGTCATCTGGTACCGCTGGGGTGATGAGCAACCGGAGGGAGAGCGCGACATCAACGCCCCATGGCCCGGTGCAATCCCGTCACCGACACCGAGCCTTGTACCACCCGACCCGTACCCTTTGGAGGTTGAGTGGGATGTTGGGCGCCCCGTACGTGTGCGACTCGGCACACGCTGGGTCGAGGTGGTCTCGTGGGCAGGACCGTGGCGCAAAACGGGTCGGTGGTGGCTCCACGAGGAACCGTGTGACCGGTATCAGATTGTGACGTCTGCGGGAGCCTTCCTGTGTGAGGTCCGTGATGGGGTGACATGGATGACCGGGGTATATGACTAGATGTCCGGAATTGTCGATCTTGGCCAGCCTGTGGCTACGTGTGCGTCACCGGTCGCGAATTCGATACGACAAGGGTACGAATTCGATACGACAAGGGGTTGACAAACAGGCGATGAACCAATATGGTTGGTGGAGTAGACCGGAAGTGTCGAGATTGTTACCAAGGTGAGGTTCCAATGTACCGAATGTCCGCCCCCCCTCCGAGTCGACTTCGACTAGACCAGGGTCCTTCTCCCGTCGGCTGATCGCCATTGCTGCAAGCGCTCTACTGCTCATAGCAGCGGTCGCGACGTCAGCAGACGCGAGCCACACGACGATTACATGGAAAGTGGACTATTACTCCCCCCCGCCCGGCACCACCTTCAACGGGTACCGCGTGTTCCTGTCGGCGCCGCGACATGGTGACAGTGGCGAAAAAGGGGAACTCGGCTGGGAGGAGAACATCAATGGTCGACACACAAATTCGTACGCGGCGAGTGGTGATTACTACATCGGTGGCCACACCCACACTTCCCCATACCGCAACCTAGCCGTGCGCGGGTACAAGGTGGCAGTAAGTGCGAATCTGGATGACGGCAACTGGATAGCCAATCGCACCGCGGCCCACAACTACGGCGCCGACATCCAGATCATCACCCACAGCAACGGCGGCGGTGGTAACTACACGTTGACGATGTACGACGCCACCGACCCGGCGTCGGGGCAGGCCCTCGCTGATAAGTTTGCCAAGTTTCTGGATCCTCCTGTTCTGGGGACCCGCAACACTGGTACCGACGTGTACTGGTTCGGGTCGAATCTCGACGAGTTCGACGATCACGCGCCTCTGCGTGTCTACCTCGAGCTCTTCT
>BDTL01000247.1 GCA_002898115.1 bacterium BMS3Bbin02
CTCTCACCGCCCATGCTCTCTTCAAGTCGCTGCTCTTCCTCTCGGCGGGGGTCGCACTCCATGCCCGGGGAACACTCGATCTCGGAAAGTTACGGCTCGGGACCGCGCTGCCGCGCGTGGCGGTCCTCTTCGGCATCGGGGCGCTCGCCCTGGGGGCAGTACCACCGCTCGGAGCTGCGTTCACAAAAGAGGCGATCCTGGCGGGTGCGGTCCACGCCGGCGTTTGGGTGGGTCTCGGGACGGCGGCAGCCGGTCTGCTCAGCACCGTGTATGCCGCGAGGCTCCACATGTTGGCCTATGGGCCCGGTCCCGCCGGCGAGATCCACGGGTCGCCGCCCCGTGGTGAGGTGGCGGCGCTGGGTGTACTCGCCGGTTTGACATTACTCCTTGGGATACTGTGGCTTCCCGGGGGAGATGGGATCTTGGAACGGGCTTCCGAGGGACTCGTTCTCGCGCCGACCGTTACAGAGACCATCGTGTCGTGGGGACTTGTCGCACTCGGTATCGCCATCGTGGCTGTTGCTTGGCGACGCGGTCGACTTGTGTCACTCGGGCTGCCGTCGCGTACGAGAGAGTTCATTGCGGGATGGTGGGGCATTCCGACCGCTGCCCGTGTCCTGATCGTCGATCCTGTGTCCCGCCTTGGGCAGTGGCTCTTTGTTGCTGATCGGACGGTGCTTGCGCGGATCGCCGATTCGGTCGCAGGATTTGGCGACCTCATGGCGCGGGTTCTCAAGCGCTTCGTGGATCGAGCGATCGACGCCACTGTGTGGGGTATCGCGGCTGGCACGATACGGGGGGCAGATATTTCTCGCCTGGTGGATGACCGAGGTGTGGATGCAAGCGTAGAGGGTTTGGCATCGGGGATTGGCGTGGCCGGCGAGAAGAGCCGTCGAACGCAGACCGGGATGTCGTATCACTACTACACGATGATGATGATTGGCCTCGTGGTGGTTATTGCTGTCGCGAGCTTCTGGAGGTAAGACAGATGTTGACATTGGCCATTTTCGTCCCGCTGCTAGTAGCTGCGATCGTGCTGGCGATTCCCAAGAGATACGAACACTACGCACGTCCGTTGGCGATCGGGACCAGCTTCGTTCCACTCATTGTGGTTGTGGTTGCCTGGGCGCGCTTCGACATCGGAACCGCCGGTTTCCAGCTCGTCGAGACGGCGTCGTGGATACCGTCCCTGGGGGTTTCCTACACCGTGGGCGTCGACGGGCTCTCGCTTGCACTCGTTGCCCTCACCGCGTTGCTGTTCACCGTGTCGATCGTGTTTCCGATCGACGATCACGGCAAGCCCCGGGCTTACTTTGCGACGTTCCTCTTCCTGGAAGCGATCTCGCTGGGTGTCTTCTTGTCACTTGACCTCATTCTGTTCTTTGTGTTTTGGGACCTCAGCCTCGTCGGCATGTACTTCCTGATCGGTATCTGGGGACACGGAGATGCGCAGCGCTCGGCTCTGAAGTTCTTCCTCTATACCCTGCTCGGTTCGTTGGCGTTGCTGCTTGGCATCCTCGGGATCTATCTCTATACGGATCCCAGAACCTTCAACATGATCGAGATCATCGCCACCCTTCCAGTGCCAGCCGGTGGCGTGGGTGCGGTCCTCATCTTTTTGGGTATCGGCGTTGGATTCGCGGTTAAGACGCCGCTCGTCCCGTTCCACACCTGGCTCCCACCGGCGCACGTTGATGCACCTGCTCCCGCTTCGACAATCCTTGCCGGAGTCCTGCTGAAGATGGGGACCTACGGTTTTATCCGGATCTCGTTGCAGATGATGCCGGAGACGTTCCAGCGTTTTGCGTTCCCCCTCGGCGTCATCGCCGTCGTGAGCATCCTCTATGGAGCGCTCGTAGCCATGGCTCAGACCAATCTCAAACGTCTCATTGCATACACGAGCGTGAACCACATGGGGTATGTGATTCTGGGTATCGCGGCGGCCGGGGCGCTCGGCATCGGTAGTGAAGCCTCCCGATCGTTGGCGATGACCGGAGCGGTAGTGGAGATGGTTGCTCACGGGTTGATCACCGGCGCACTGTTCCTGGTTTCGGGTTCCATCCTTGCGCGCGGGGAGACCTACGAGTTGGACCAATATGGAGGTCTGGCTAGTCGGGCGCCGCGTCTAGCCGGGATTACGATGTTGGCTGCATTCGCGAGCCTCGGTCTACCGGGATTAGCCGGATTCGTAGCCGAGTTCCAGATCTTCGCAGGAACACTGGGCGTGTACCCGTGGTTAGCCGGTATCGGGTTGCTCGGTATCGTGATAACAGCGGCACTGTTCCTTCGCATGATCCAACAGGTCTTCCTCGGCGATCTTCCGGTCCGCTGGGATGGATGGCGCGATCTCCAGAAGTCCGAGTTGTACGCCCTGGTGCCGCTGGCGGCACTCGTTGTGGTGATCGGCGTTGCACCCGCATGGCTGATTCGGGTCGTTGACAGCCTGTCTCAGGTCGTAACCGCGGGCATAATTCCATGACCGCTGAGATGGGCCGCGCCGCGGTCGACATTCTTCCCGTGCTGATACTGGTAAGCGGGGCGATCATATTGATCTTCTATGTGATGTTCGTACCGCGGCGGTTGCAGGCATCGTCCGCAATGGGTGCTGTCATCGTGCTGGGCGCCACCGGGTTCGCGACCGGCTGGTATCTGGGTGATGCACCGGGAATGACATTCTTCGGGACCTTTGCGGCAGACAGAACATGGCTCTGGGGCACGCTGATCATCGTGGTCGTAACTGTGCTCACGGTTGCATTGTCGGTCGAGTGGTTTCAGACGGATTCGCGTCAGGGTGAGTATTACGTCCTGCTCCTGTTGTCGGCGTTAGGGGCCGTGTTGCTCGCCGGAGCAGTGGACCTGATGGAGTTCATCCTTGCGATGCTGCTGTCGTCGGTGACCGGCTTTACGCTGGCTGCATTCCACCGCAAATCGCGGGCGGCGACCGAGGCCGGGATGAAGTATTACCTGCTCGGGGCTCTCGCCAACGGTGCGATGGCGTATGGCGTGGCGTTGTTGTTCGGGTTGTCGGGGGGCACCTCGTTTGGGGACCTCCGCACGGGGTTGATAGGAGCCGACCCGACTGCGGTGGTCGTCGCGTTCGGCATGGTGACTATCGGAATCGCGTTCAAGCTCGGAGCAGTTCCTGTCCATCAATGGATGCCCGATGTTGCCGAGGGTTCACCAGCGCCCGCAGCCGCCTTTCTGCTCGTCGCGGGGAAGGTCGGCGCATTGATCGTCCTGATGAGGCTCGCCACCGTTCTTCCCGAGACAGTGGTGGGGTGGCGACCGCTCGTTGCCGTAATTGCCGCGGTCACGATGACCCTTGGGAACCTTGCAGCGTTGTGGCAGGACGATGTTCGGCGCATGCTTGGATGGTCGTCAGTGTCGCAAACCGGCTACGGTCTGCTCGCGGTTGTCGCTGTGGGCCGAAGCGACCTCGCAATCCCGTCGATGCTGTTTTTCCTGGCCGCCTATGCGTTGGGCAACATGGCGGCGTTCGCGGTCGTCGTCAGTTTGCGTGGGCTCACCTCGCGAGAGTCCTATCGTGGCCTCGGGTCGACTCATCCCTGGCTCATGGGCGCCCTGGTGGTGACCTTCCTCTCGTTTGTCGGGATCCCCCCGCTCGGTGGATTCGCCGCCAAGTTGCTGTTGATGGGGGCCGTCATCGAATCGGGTTACGCCTGGCTGGCCATTCTCACTGTCATCAATTCGGCGATTTCGCTGTTCTACTACGCCCGGGTGATGGGCCCTGCGTACTTCGAGACCGGAGCCGAGAGGCGACCGCTCATGGGGCGCCTCACCTTCTGGGCGGTCGGTGTCGCGACGGTGGCCGTGGTGGCGATCGGGGTCGTTGCCCAGCCTCTGATGGAAGCCTGGCGGGCATTGGTGCTCCTGGCCGGCTAGCTGCGGTGACTCGCTGTAGCAAGAGTTCAGGGCCGCGTACCATGCAGGGTCTTCTTCGGGATCGCACCGCCACGCCTGGGGCGTCGAGCGGCATCTCGATACTGGCGATGGGGACTCAGGTCAGTTGACGGCATCCGTCGAAGGAGCGGGTTGTTGCGCCGCCGTTGCGACCACGGTTGTGCCACCCCCGGGTGTCTCTCGAAAGTCGAGGGAGCCGCCGACGAGTTGGGCACGTTCGTGCATTCCCATAAGCCCGAGGCGCTTCGAGGGGATGTACTCACCCGGCGACCGGGGCATGCTGAATCCGGTGCCGTCGTCAACGACTTGAAGTACGACTTCGTCGTCGCTGAAGCTCACAGTGATGGCAAGCGATGTCGCATGCGCATGACGTTCGGTGTTGCGCATCGCCTCCTGTGCGATCCGGTAGAAGGCAACCTCGGTTTCAGGGCTGAGCCTTCGTGTTGATCCGTGCACCGTCAGGCTGGCGTCGAGTTCAGTTCGGCCTTGTAGCTCTGACACCAGCCACTCGAGAGCCGGAACCAGTCCGAGGTCGTCGAGCAGTGTGGGGCGTTGGTCACGGGCGACACGTCGCAGGTCACCCAGAATCTCCGACGCGTCCTGGTGCAGGTCTCGGCCGGTACCTCCCGACGGTACGGCGTAACCCTCGAGGCTCCGGGTGAGTAATGCGAGGCGCTGTGCCGGGCCGTCGTGGAGATCACGGGCGAGGCGCCTGCGCTCTTCTTCCTGCGCCTGGGTTACGAGGCTCACATACGTCGAAAGCATGGTCTGTTCCTTGACGTGCAGCATGACGTTCTCGATGCGTACTGCGAGTTGGTGCCCTACCGTCGTCAGGAATCCGGCGTCGATGGAATCCGGGCTTCGTTCGCGATCGGTTACGACGATGAGGCAGCCGGAGATGCCTTCGGTCGTGATCGCGATTTCGACCAGAGGAAGTGACGTCCCGGTCGCGGTGGGGGACTCCGTGGCTGTCGGATCGATCCGCTCCTCGATGAGTTGAGACAGCGCAGACCCGCGGTTCTGAGCGAGTGCGACAACGGGGACGGATTCGTCACGGCGCCACAACATGACGCCGGCATCCTCGAACTCCATCAAGCCGACAAGTCTCGACAACACTGCTGCAGCTACCTCGCCGGGTTTTCTCTCCGGCAGAGCCGCCGCGGTGAGCTCATTGAGTATTGCTAGTCGTTTCGCTGCAGCTTCGGCTCGTTGGCGCTCTTGACGCTCGCGCTCGACGGGTAGCGCCATCACGACACCCATCCCGACCACAGTTCCAACGAAGACGAGTTCGAGTACCCACTCGAAATCTGTCCTGTGCCACAGTGGGAGGTTGGCCGAGGCCAACACTGCGGACCACCAGCCGGTGAGAACGCCACCTTCCCAGCCATAGATGAGTGCGGCGTAGGCGACCGGGGCAAGATACAGAATCACCGGCATGTGGTGGATTCCGGGGAGATCTTTCCACGGCCCTAGCGGAATGTCTCCAGCTTCGAGCGCAATATGAACGGCGCTGATCAGCGCGACGGCGATCTGGATTCTCCAAAACGCCGGTTCGCGAATTCTGCGGGCGGCTGCCTGACGCAGGCGTTGCGCTAGAGGCAATGGTGCATGCGAGGCTTCGTTCATCCCAACTCGTCCAGGTCGAGCAGGCCCTTGCGCAGTCCCTGGATGACTGCCTCGGTTCGCGATGCGACCCCGAGTTTCTCGAACGTGTGGGCGAGGTGCGCCTGTACGGTGCGGGGACTCACGTCCAGATCGCCGGCAATCTGCTTGTTCGATCGTCCCCGCGCTGCTGCCTTCAGTACGTCCAGTTCGCGATCGGTGAGTACATCGTCCCACTCCTGTTCGGCTTCATGTCCATCTGTGGCGAGGCTTTCGAATACGATGCGACGGATCGCGGGATGGAGTACCGACTCGCCGGCATGGACCGCTCGTACCGATCCGACCAGTTCCGCCTCACCGATATCTTTGAGCAAGTACCCCGCTGCACCTGCGTTGATGAGTGCACGCACGTACCCCATCTCGTCGTGAACGGTGAGGATAAGGACCGCAACCTCGGGGTGGTCGGCCTTGACCCGTTCGGTCACTTCGATACCGCTGAGTCCCGGCATTGCGATGTCTACAAGCGCTACGTCAGGGACAACGTTGGTGATCAGTTCCAACGCTTCTAGTCCATCGGCGGCTGTTCCGACGACGTCGATGTCGTCGTGTTTGGTGAGGAGTTCCTTGGTTCCCTCGCGGACGAGCGCATGGTCATCGACGATGACGACACGAATCGGGGCAGTGTCTGGTTCGGTCATGGGTCCATCCTAGAAGTCTGTTGAGGCCGTGGCTTCAGAGTTTTTCCCCGACAATGTTGCCGATTCCGTATACGCCAAATTGCCTACATCACCTGGGACCTTTTGCCCTCCATGCCTCATGCGGCGAATGGGAGTATGGGAAGGGTAAGCCAGATGCCGCACAAGACGGGCATCACCACAAGGAGTTTCCCACAATGTTCGGTCGTCAGCCCCGCAAGTCCACCAAAATAGTGGTTCTCACAGCAGTCTTCGGGCTCGTGCTCGCGGCTTGCGGCGGCGGCGCATCACCCGACGCAGACGTGTTCACCGCTGCTCCACGCGCCAACGACGATGCAGTCGAGATAGCGACGAACACGGCGGCCGAGGAGCCGGCCCCCACTGAAATCGTGTCCGAGGCAGTTGCCGTCGTAGCGGAACCTGTTGAGCTTGATGCGGAGCCTGTCGAGGTCATCGTAACCCTGGGCGAGGCAACCCTGGGCGAGTTCACCGTAGACATGTCTCAGTCGGCATTCGACGCCGGGGTTTCATACCGGTTCGTTGTCACCAATGAGGGTGCCGTCGGTCATGAGTTTATGGTAGTTGCTCCTCTGGAGTCGGGGGACGGGAGCATGGAAGAGATAGATGCAGCGGCCCTGTTCGTTATCCACGAGGAAGACCTACCCCCGGGTGCGACGGTTGAGGTGGTCTATAGCTTCCCTGTCGACACCGTGCTCGGCCTTGAAGCCGCTTGTTATGTCCCCGGCCACTATGAAGCCGGCATGAAGACACCGGTTGTTGTCACCGGCTGAGCCGGATAGGTCTCCTGACAACCCTCTTCCCCGTGCGCCTCGCCGGGAGGGGGTTGTTCCTTACCTCGGGGTGCACAACATGCGAGACACCCCTGGACAGACTGACCGACCAGCGATAGGTTGGGGTATGGTATCGAATCGTTTCGACAGACTTTTCCGGCGCCTGGTTGCCGCGTTCAGGCATCATCAGGATGTACCGCGGACGCCTGCAAACGTTGGCGACCTCGGTGCTGCCCGGTGGGAGCTTGAGGCCGTCAGGAATGCGATTGCCGACGAACGAGAACGGATGACCCCGCGGCCCCTCAACCGTGGGCCACTGCGCAAGGTCAATATGTCAGAAAGTGATCTGGCCCGTCT
>BDTL01000248.1 GCA_002898115.1 bacterium BMS3Bbin02
GGTCGCCACCGAACTGGAGGTGATCATTGAGGAATCTGCCGAGATGCTGGGGATGGGACTCCGGGTGAGCTCGCTCTACCAACTTCTGTCGGACCGGTCTCACAACCCGAGAAGCGACGAACTCACACAAGAAGTCAAGACCGGCACGCAACCAGTCGGAACAGCGGTCCCGTTCTCGTGACGCTTCGCAGGAATAGCCCTGGCGCACCGTCACGAGAACGGCGACGTGGAGGTGGGGGGAGTCGAACCCCCGTCCTATGAGGTTTCAGCGCCGGCATCTCCGAGCGCAGCCAACAGCGAGCATTTCGGAAACATGGGACCGCCGTCGGCAAAGTATTCCCTCGTTCCTAGTCGGAATGAGTCTTGAGCCCTCAGTCCCGACCCCTGAGAGCAGCATCCCGTATTGCGTTACCCGGGACCGGCGAGACGGGAACCCTCCGGGCGGATAGACCGCTTAGTTAGGCGGCCAGTGCCATGTTTTCATCGGCACGTATTTGTTTACCGGCTTTTAACGAGGACTCCGGTGTACCTCGGCTCGCTTCCGGACACTTCAACCCTCACAGTCGAAACCATGTCACCCCCAAACAGTTGGGTGCAACACCGTCGGTGTGCAGCTCCATTCTACCAGCCCAAGCGGGCCGAGCGAGCCGTTAGCGCCGCGCCTCACGCACGGCTCTGTCCATCTCCCGGTTTTGTTCCCGAGCGCGGATTGCTTGACGTTTGTCGTAGTTGCGGCGGCCCCGAACCAACGCTATCTCAATCTTTGCCCTTGCGTTGCGGAAGTACACCTTGAGCGGTACCAGGGTGAGACCCTCCTCATTGATTCGGCCGATCAGCCGATCAATCTCCCGACGATGCATCAGCAACTTCCGGCGACGCTCGGGATCGTGACCGCCATCTCGTGCAAAGACGTACGGCGCTATGTGCATGCTCTCCAGCCACACCTCACCGTCGCGAATCTCGGCGTATGCATCCTTGATGACGACCTGGGAAGCTCGCAGAGACTTGACCTCAGACCCGGTGAGCACCATCCCGCACTCCCAGGTATCAAGAATGTCGTAATCGTGGCGAGCCCGCCGGTTGGTGGCAACCGTCTTGTCGGAATCGGTGCTCTTTGCCACGACTAGAAGTACGGCACGGGGTCGACCGGTGTGCCGTTCACCCGTACCTCGAAGTGGAGATGCGGGCCGGTCGATAACCCCGACGTGCCGACAAACCCGATAATGTCGCCGGCCTTCACTTGTTGGCCAACGGAAACGTTGACCGCCTTCTGATGTGCGTACAGGGTCGTCATACCGCCGGGGTGCACGATAATGACGCTGTACCCGTAACCCCCGTTCCAGCCGGCGAGAATAACTCTGCCGCCGGCGGCCGCTCTGATGTTGGTTCCTCTGGCGCCAGCCATATCCAATCCGGTGTGCAGCCGTGATGTACCGAGGATCGGATGGATTCGGGGACCAAAGGGGGAAGTGATTCGACCAGGCACCGGTCGGAGAAGAACTCCCGGCGCTGTACCACTGGGGTTGTTGTTTTCCCGGATCAACGCTTCGATACGTTCTCGATCCTCGACAAGAGAGTCGCGGGCATTCTCGTAGTGGGTGATCGCGTCCTCAATGTCTGCGAGCAGAGTTGCCTGGCGTTCGAGTTCGGCTGCCTGGGCCGCCTGACGCTCGGTGACGCGGTCACGGACAGCCGCTAGGTGGGACTCGGTGTCGGCGAGTTTCTCGACAAGCTCTGCCTGTTGAGCCTCTTCCTCATCGATGAGCTCCTGCTGGCGATCCTCTTGTTGCTCAAGCGTCTCCAGCCGAACAAACAGCTGCTCATTACGCTCCGAAGCCCGGTCCAGGTACTCGCCGCGCACCAGAACCTCGGTGACATCCGAGGCGTCCAGCAAGAACACTCGCGTGTCGGTCGCTCCATTGAGGTATTCCCGACGAGCAAGTTCTACTGCCGTGTCGCGGTTGAGATTGATCTCTGAACTGACGGCTTCCAGGCGGGCATAGGAAACATCGAGCTTTCGCCGCAGCTCGTCGAGGGTGTCGAGGCCCCGTTCGAGATCGATTGTTGCTCCGAGCAAGTCAGTTTCGGCTGCGCTGAGTGAGCTGTTGATCTCGTCCAGGACACCTTCGGTCGCAAGGATCTCCTCGGCAATCTCGGTGCGATCACCCTCCGATGCCTTGATCTGGGCCGCCATATCGCCCAAACGTTTCTGGACTTCGTCGAGATCGTCCTCAAGATCCGCGCCGACCGAAGCCGGTATGGCGAGTACGAGGAGGAGGGCCAACAGGAGTGAGAGACGCTTCATCATGCCCTACAGCTTGATACCACGATGCAAAGTCAGGCTAAGTGCACTACCGATGAACCCCACGAGTGCGCCAAACGCAACGATCAAAATCGACCACTGCGAGAGAAATCCGCTACCAACGTCGATAGAGATCAGATTCGGGAGGTCTGCCTGGAGAGCCATCCGATACAGCATCACCACAAACCCGACAGCAAACAGTCCGCCGAGTGTTCCCTCCACGACTCCCTCAATGACAAATGGGGTTCGTACAAACCATCGGCTCGCACCGACGAGCTGCATAATCTCGATCTCTTCGCGGCGCGCATAGATGGCCATATGAATGGTATTGGCGATCAACGCGATCGCGGCAAACCCGAGGGCGGTGGCAAGAACAAGCGAAAATGTTTGCAGAGACGTACGCAACGAGATCAGCCGTTTGACGGCATCGTCGGCAGAACGGACCTGGTCCACGCCGGGTAGACCCTGGAGCTGCGCCTGGATGCGCTCTACCTCTTCAAGATCCGAGGGAGCAACTCGCAACGACGTCGGGATGAACGACGGATCCTCCTCTAGCAGACGCAACTGGGACGGATCGTTGGCGAACAGACGGCGGGCCTCGTCGATTGCCTGCAGTTTTGAGAAGAACACCACAGTTTCGACACCGTCCCACGACGCGACCGCCTCGACAAGGGCAGCGGGGTCAGGAACGTCGTCACGCAGGTACGCGATCACGCGGACGTCGTTAGACCATTCCTCGAGTGTTACTTCAGCAATCTGGCCGAAGATCACCGACCCGAATGTGAGGAAGAGAGAAATGAAGACTGCGAGAACCGCGCCGAGCACCACAACAAGGTTGCGAGAGATGTTTCGAAACGCCTCCGACAGCATGTAAGACACACGCCTCATACGGTTTCCTCCTCGTCATCCGTGTTCGGGTCGACAGTCTCCGACTCGGTGGGTTCAGACTCGGTGGGTTCTACCGAAGTGTCGGACTCACGAATCTCACCGGACTCTACCGAATCGTCGGACCCGGGCATGTCGTCGGCGGACGCGGCTATGGACACGTCAGGTACCGCGTCCTCGGGCGCAACCTCGGGGGCTTCACCGACGCCGACATCGGCCGCGCCGGAGTCGCTCGAAGACGAACCTTCAGCGGTCTCATCGCTGGACGGGAAGATAGCCGACGTCTCATCGTCGGACGGGATGACGACCGGTGTCTCGCCGGTCGTATCGGGCGATGCCTTGCGACGGCGAAGGGTTTGGTAGCCCCCGGCGTCCTGATCGCGAACAATGCGTCCACGTTCAAGCTGGACAACACGCCGCCGCATTGCGTCGACGATTGCGTGGTCGTGGGTCGCCATGACCACGGTCGTTCCGGTCCGGTTAATCCTGTCGAGAATGCGCATGATTCCGACCGAGGTTGCAGGGTCGAGGTTTCCGGTTGGTTCATCCGCTAGAAGGATCAACGGGCGATTGACGAACGCCCGTGCGACGGAGACACGCTGCTGCTCACCGCCGGACAGTTGCTACGGGTACCTATCGGATTTGGCGGATAGGCCAACGAGTTTCAGCACCTGCGGGACCTGGGTGTTGATTACGTGGCGCGGCTTGCC
>BDTL01000249.1 GCA_002898115.1 bacterium BMS3Bbin02
TGGCGTCGAGTTCGAGGCGTACCGCCGCATCAAGCGCCGCGAGATCGACCGGTTCTCTAGCGGGCACCGGCGAGGACCCGGACCGAGGTCGACTCTACCTTTGCCAGTTCGCCGGCCTGCACCGCACGAATCGGAATGACAGCCGCTTGCATGACCGGGTGTGCCTGCTTGGCGGCGAGAAGAGCACCAACAAAACCCCCAACTGCAAGATCGAGCGCAAACGTGAGCAGCAGCCAGATAAGAGAGCCGGTCAATACTGCCATCGCCAACGTGACGAACGCTCCGCCGGCAAGCAGCATCAATGTCTGGCGCCGTCGACCCGAGGCACGGCGGTGGGCAAGCATGACCCGTCCCGCTTCGGTAGTCGACACAGCAGCAAGCACGGCGGTGGACTGATGGTGGCGGCGCGTAGACATGCCGGGACGAGCGCGCATTTCGCCAAATACACCGGGGAGCAGCAAAGCGCCCCAGAGACCAACTATGAGAATAAAGCCCAACAGCATGTATTTCTTACTCCATGACCACAAAGCGTAGGGGAAGGTACCCGTGCGCCAAAGGGTTTGTCATACGTGCGGTCACGTATTGTGGTCGGTTGGGTGGTCTATTAGCAATTCGACTCCGTGTTTAAGTGCACCCATGATCACATCCAACGATTCGGTTGCCCCCTTTTCCGATCCGGGGACGTTGACAATCAACGTCCGGCCCGCAATCCCGGACACCGCGCGGCTCAGCATCCCGAAGACATTCTTGCCGAGCGTTGATGCACGCATGGCTTCGACAAACCCGGGTGCTTCCCGATCTACCACGAGCCGCGTGGCCTCCGGCGTGAGGTCTCGCGGGGAGAACCCGGTGCCCCCGGTGGTCACAATGAGGTCTGTTTCACCGATGAGGTCGCGCAAGGTTGTCTCGACGCTATCGATACCGTCGGGGATCACAACGACCTCACCAACGTCGAACCCGGCTTCCACCAGCATGCCCCTGCATGCAGGTCCCGAGATGTCGGCATACTCACCGCGACTCGCCCGGTCGGAGACTGTAACCACGGTCGCCCTCATCGGTTCCACTCCCCTGACTTGCCTCCGGACTTGTGGACAAGCTGGATCGGACCGATGGTGACACCTTTTGATACGGATTTCACCATGTCGTACATGGTCACTGCACCGATCGACGCCGCCGTCATCGCCTCCATCTCGACACCGGTCTGACCGCTGGTTTCGACCCGCACCTCGATTCGGGCACCCGTCTCGGTCTCCTCAACGTCGACTGAGATCCCTGCAAGAACCAGCGGATGACACAACGGAACCAGTTCGCTCGTCTTCTTTGCCGCCATAATCGCTGCGATCCGAACGGTCGCAAGAACGTCGCCCTTGCGGGTTTCGCCGGCGAATACCTTCGCCCGGAGATCATCGTCCATCGTAACGAAGGATTCGGCGATCGCGACCCGGTCGGTCGCCCCTTTTGCCCCGACTGACACCATATGGACATCTCCATCGGCGTTGACATGGGTGAGGTCATCAACCACCGAGCACCTCCTTGCGGGTACGGGTCTCGCGGCTGCCGAACATGATGACTTCGACTTCATCGCCTTGCTGGACGTCACCGACCCCGACGGGGACCGAGATGAGACAGTTGGCGTCTGAGAGCGCCATCATCATGTGAGACTGCTGTCCGCCTGAGATCTCGACAGTGAGCTCTCCATTGCCTTGCCGGGCAAAACCGCGCAGGAACACCGTCTTGTCCTTGGCGGTGCTGCGATCGGACCGCATCACCGCTTTGACCACGGGTTGGTAAATGTAGTCCGCACCCATCATGGCGTGCATTGCGGGCCGTACGAACTGAAGGAATGACACGAATACGGACACGGGGTTTCCCGGAAGTCCGAAAAACGGTGTGTCGCCGAGGTGCCCGAACCCGAGAGGTTTGCCCGGCTGCATCGCAACTTTGACAAAGTTCACGCCACCGATATCGATGAGAACGCTCTTGACGATGTCAAAATCGCCCATCGAGACTCCACCGCTCGTGAGGACCAGATCACAGGCATGCGCGGCGTGACCAAGGACACTTCGTAGTACCTCTTCTCGGTCAGGTACGATGCCATAGTCGATAAGCAACCCACCGGCCTCTTCGATCAGGGCTCGCATCGTCAGGCGGTTGGAGTCCCTGATGAAGCCGGGTTTCAGTGCCGCGGTTTCATGGGGCACCAACTCGTCGCCGGTCGAAAACAGACCGACCACCGGGCGTTTACGAACCTGTGGCCAAGCTTCGCCGACGGTTGCAAGCAAACCAAGCTGTGGCGAATCAAGACGGGTACCGGCTCGCATAACCACCGTCCCCTCACTGACGTCGGAGCCGGCGTCGCGAATCGCGGTTCCAAGCGGCGCACTGTTCACGATTCGGACTCGGCCACCGGATAGTTCCTCTGTGTCCTCAACTTTCACAACCGTGTCCGCTCCCGCGGGCATCGGGGCACCGGTCATGATCTTGATAGCCGTCCCGGGAGTCACCTCACCGTCCGGTAACCCTCCTGCGGCGATCACGCTCGTCACCGCCAACTCGACCGGGACGTCCGCAACATCCGCTGCGATAACGGCGAACCCGTCCATCGCGGAGTTTGCGAACGGGGGAATATCACCGGGTGCTGCAACGTCTTCGGCAAGCACCAGACCTCGCGCCTCCCGGAGCCCGATTCGGGTCACCGGCAGGAGCGAAAGTCCGTCAAGTATGTCGCGTTGAATATCGGCGATGGGGATCATCGAGCCTCCAGAGTGTTCTCTGCGCCGGAAAGCATACGTTTGATGTTTGGCACATGGCGAACATAGACAACGGCTACAAGTAGGCCGACCGCGACGAGTTCTGCGCCGCGAACTCCCCGCAACGCAAAACCGGGGAGCAGCAGACCTATACCGATCAACGACGCGACCGCAGCGGTCTTCGTCTTAAGCACGATCGCTATCCAGACAAGAGCCGCAACGCCACCGACCAGCGGCTGCAGGAACAGTGCACCCCCGAGACCTGTCGCCACACCCTTGCCACCCTTGAATTTGTGCCACACAGGGAAACTGTGGCCGACGACGGCTACAACGGCACTCCAGTAGGCAAAGGGTGTATCGACGATCACCGCTCCGGCCCAGACAGCGACGACCCCTTTGAGTAGATCACCCAAAAGAACCAATCCGGCGGCCTTCTTGCCGAGGGCACGGAAGACATTCGACGTACCCGGATTCCCGGACCCCTCGGCGTAAATGTCGACACCCATCAGTTTCGGGACGATGACGCCGAAATCGACGGACCCAACGAGATATGCGACGAGCAGAGCGAGAGCGTATTCCACGTGTCTGAGTCTACAAGCGTCCCGCTTCGGCACAGACACCGGGTTTCGGCTTGAATCATTAGGACGACGAAAGGGCCGGCATGGCGAAAATTCACGGCGGACAGATCATTGCACGGGCCCTCAAGGCCGAAGGAGTCGGCGCGGTATTCATGTTGACCGGCGGTCACATTCTTCCGATCATCGATGGCTGTGAAAAGGAGGGCATCAAGGTCGTCGACGTGCGCCACGAACAGTCTGCGTCACACGCCGCCGACGCGTACGCACGCCTGACCGGACGCTTGGGTGTCGCCGTAGTCACCGCTGGACCTGGCGTCACGGACGCACTGACTGGTGTCGCCAACGCGTGGTTCGCGAACACGCCGATGCTGCTACTCGGTGGCCGTCATCTCACGAACGAGGATCTCCGGGGTGGACTCCAGGAAATGGACCATCCACGTCTGTTCGACTCGATCACGAAGTGGTCCGCAACCGCTCGCGACACGGGCCGTCTTGGTGAGTACATCGCCACCGCGTCTCGCCACGCCTTCAGCGGTCGTGGAGGACCCGTCTTCATCGACATTCCGTGGGACGTCCAGGCCGAGACGATGGCCGAAGACTCCATTGCGTGGCCGACCGGGTACCGACCCAATCGCCCGGCCGGGATGGACGCCGATATCCTTGCCGAGACCGCACAGTTGTTGAAGGACGCTCAGAACCCGGTTGTTTTCGCAGGCACCGGGATGCGCTGGAGCCGCCAGACGGACTTCCCTGATGCGTTCGCAGCATTCGCTGAGGCGCTCGGTGCACCGGTGTACACCAACAGCCTTGCCCGGGGCTCGCTTCCCACCAGTCACCCGCTCCTCGGCAATCGGACACGAGGCTACGCACTCAAGAACGCCGATGTCGTGCTGGCCCTCGGTGTCGACTGGGACTTCCGCACGGGGTACGGCACCAAGGTCAACGCCGGTGCCACCGTCATTCACATCGATGCGGAACCGACCCGCGTCGGCTGGAATCGTGCTGCGTCACTCGGAATCGCCGCAGACCCCGGTACGGTCGTTCACCAGCTCGCGGCGAACGCAGCACTGTTTGCCTCCTCTCGACCGAGCAGCTGGACCGAGGATCTCTTCGCGATGGAAGCCGCGAAACGTGCGGAGTCCGAAGCTGCGGCAGCAAACGATTCTTCCCCAATTCACCCGGAGCGGTTCGCACGCGACGTTGCAGAGTTCTTCAGCGATGACTCGATCGTGTGTGCCGACGGCGGCGACATCGTGTCAACGACGGCGAAGTGGCTGCAAACGTCACGCCCGGGTGGCCTGCTCGACCCGGGACCCTTTGGATGTTTGGGCGTCGGCGCCCCCTTTGCGATTGCGGCCAAGACCGTCGAACCCGATACCCGGGTCGGCATTGTGTACGGCGACGGCTCGTTCGGATTCAACGGCATGGAGTACGACACGTTGATCCGTCACGGCATGCCGGTTGTCGGCGTCGTTGGCAACGACGGCGCGTGGAACAACATCAAGACCGTCCAGCGAGTGATGTATCCGGACGTCACGACCGGGTCTGATCTCGGTGTCCGTCCGTACGGTGCGATGGTCGAGGCGCTTGGTGGATATGGGGAGTTTGTCACGGACCCGAACGAGATCCTGCCCGCGCTGCAACGCGCGGAAGATAGCGGTGTGGCCTCTCTCATCAATGTCCACATCGGCGAGCAGATTCGGATGAGCTCGGTGTACGGCTTCTAAGCGTTTGGTGTCCATCTGTGCACTATGCGGCGGTGGTCACCACAATCAGATGATTGCGAGGCTGAGGAGGGCAAACCCCAGGGTGTAGCCGCCAAAGGGCACAAGCCCCCACGAACCGATGAGCTTGATGAGGCCGGCGATGGCGAGATACCCACTGACCCCTGCTACTGCGGTGGCGATGGCCATCTGGGATGAAATTCCGAGGTCAGTCTGCGCAGCTTCCACTATCTCCAGGAGACCGGCGCCGCCGATCGCCGGAATGCCGAGCAGAAACGAGAAACGCGCAGCGTCGGCCCTGTCGATACCGCGCATCATCGCCGCCGCGATCGTACTCCCCGACCTGCTCACCCCGGGGATCAGCGCCAGAGCCTGAGCGAGTCCAATCGCGACCGAATCGGGAACCCGCAACGTGCCGAACGGCCGCTTCCCTGCCGGGATGAACCGGGTCGCCATGAGTCCGATGCCAAGCGCAACCATCGTGAGAGCGACACCCCGCGGATTCTCTGCCATATTCCCAAGAAGGTCTCTCGCTGGGAGTCCGATCACCACAGCGGGAATAGTCCCGATCAGCAGGAGTTTCAGTAACTGCTTGCCGTCTTGCGTGAAGCGCGCCATCTGCATGAGCTCTTTACGAAAATAGATCAACACTGCAACCAGCGTTCCGAGATGCAACACCGCCGCGGTCGCGAGATCGGGTGATGCACGGTCCAGGAGAGCGGGCACCAAGACGAGGTGCCCGGAGCTAGAAACTGGCAGAAATTCTGTAAGACCCTGGGTCAACCCCCAGATAATCGCATCGATCATTTTCGAGAGTCTAGGGACTGTGCGGGTGAGCACGAGCTCACCGATACATCACGGGGCCACGAGCACCACAAGGCGGTTCGATGACGCCGCAAGCGAGACCCGGACGGCAGCTTCCTCGGGGACCGCCACGGCGCCTATCGCCTCGTCTCCGAATCCCGTGTCAACACCGGACGCCGCGACAATGCCGTCGACAGCGAAACCATCATCCACAGAAATGAGGCGAACAGTGACCCCCGGTGATGCCGCAGCGGGTATCGGAGCCGGGACGACCCACCAGCCGTCCGGGATCATCGACCCCGCACGCACCGCACCAGCGATCAGCGGTTCCCCAACTTCAAGCTTGCGCGCAGCCGGGCCAATAACGGCCGACGGTTCGGGGAGTATCCCGACCGGAACGTCCCGCCACTCGAGATCGTCAACTGCGACCGCCTCCCCCGCCGCTATCGACCGTTGCACAAACGGATACGGTTCGAGGTCGGGACCGGACACTTCGAGCCCCAGAGCCAGGACAACGAGCGTGGACGCGGCGAGCCAACGGAGGTACGGGGGACGATCTAACCAGAGCACGACGCCACCGTATCGACTGCGGGGTACGAGTGGAAGACCTCTGTATCACCAACTGCTAGCGATCGGACAAGAGTAGACCCTCCCCGGGATTTGCTCACCCCGTCAGGCGAGAAATGGCTTGTACGCAAGCAGGGGGATTGGTGGGGGGCTTGCGCTCTGCTTTCCCGGGGAGGGAATCTCGTTGGGCTGGCATCTGCCAACCCTGATCTGGGAATCTGGACAGCTAGTGACTAGTTACTTTGTGACGGTTCCACTAGTCATAGTAACCATGGATGGCGCGTTGCCAGGGGTTTTGTATCGAGAGAGTTGGAGCGCGGCCCGCTACGCTCACAAGATGCGAATACTGTTTGTTATCGCCATTGGTATCGTCGTGTTCGGAGCGTGCTCCCCGCAAGGCGGAGCACCGACACCCACGACCACTTCGATCGTGGATACTTCGCTGGATTCGACGACGACCCCCCGAGAGATAGCCACCACATCTCGTGCGCCCACACCCACCACGACGTCCACGACTACGACGACGTCCACAACACTCCCTCCGCTCATCATCGCGTTCGCCGGAGATACGTCCTTCACCCACGGAAGCGAAACACGCGATCCACTCGGCGACATCACGGGCTGGCTTTCGGATCCCGACCTCATGTTTGTCAATCTTGAGACTGTCATCGCCGAGCCAGACGTCGGAGTTGAGGTCGACAACACCTTCACCTTCAAGTCTCCCCCGGTATCCGTCGATCTTCTCAACGCCGCAGGAATCGACGCCGTCCAGATTGGCAACAACCACATTTTGGACTGGGGACCCGACGGTGTCGTTCGGACGGTCGAACTCCTCGACGAGGGCGGCATTGCGCACGCTGGAGCCGGTGTGGACATCGAAGCTGCGTATGCGCCGGCGTTCATCGAAGTGAAGGGATGGCGGATCGGATTCGTCTCGTTTTCGCGCATCCCCTGTCATTTCGCCGCCAGCGGCAAGAACACCCGGCCACAAGTCGCATGGGCCTGCGACCCCTTTATCCGCGACACCATCCAGGCGGTAAAGGACGCGTCACAGGGAACAGACTTTGTGATCGTCATGGTTCATTGGGGAATCGAACGCAACAACTGTCCCGAGCCGTATCAGCGCGAGCTTGCACGCGTTTGGGCGCAGTTTGGGGCGGATCTCATCATCGGTGGGCACCCCCACGTCCTCCAGGGGGTCGAGCAAGTCGAGGGGTCATGGCTCGTAAACTCAACCGGTAACTTTGCGTTCCCGTCCGCCCGCGGACCGAGTTCCTATTCTGCGATATACGAGTTCACTGTCACCCAAACCGACGTAACGCTCAAGGTGAAACCGGTTCGGATCGTGGCGGGCCGCCCCAAACCTGCCGACGAATCTGACAGCGCAAGGATCCTTGCCGACCTCGACCAGTGGTCCTTTGGATACGATTTTGACGCCGATGGAGCGGCCGTGGCAAGCGACGAACCGTCGGTGTGTGACGGCTAGAACTCTTCGCTTGTCCAGGGGACGAGCGTCGTTCGGAACGTCCTGTCGAGCCGGGCGATTGTTTCGCTGTCGGCCCCAACTGCTCCTGGCTCCACAATGCTCGGCAGGCGCCGCCCACCCATGTACAGCGCCGCGAGCACACCGGTCGAAAGCGTGAGGCTCGGCGCCTCGTCACAGCGCTCCACTGCTGCGACGCCATCGGTCACCTCAATCCTCCACGTCCCGTTGTTGTTCGCAAGCTGATCGTCGGTTACGGCCACAACAAACGAACCGTCGACCTCGTACCGTCGGGCGACGAGCGCCGCCTTGAGGTCAACCAGCCGGAACCATACGTAGTCGAAGTTCTCGGATTTCATCGCGTACGGATCCGTGAGCATCCAGCGAATCGGATCATCGGCGGGTCGACCCCACAGCACAAGATCACGACAGAGGTCGAACCCGAGACCAAAGTCCACAAGGCCACGACGGGCTGGCGTCGATGTCGCGTACATTTCGTCGAACCGCACCGTCCCCGGGGACGTCTCCTTTGTCCGGAATGTCACGTAACCGCGTCCGTCGTCGCCCTCGTACACCGCAAATCGCTGTTTGGTGAATCCATCGCGATCCCACGGCGCATCGAACAGGTTGTACTCAGCAAAGGGGTTGTCACGGTGCAACGTGCCATGGCGCCCGGCAGCGACCTCTGCGTGGATTGATCCGAACGACGCCATCGCCTCGCCGCGGTCGACGATGCGGACCCGCCCACCCGGAGGGTCGGCGGGGACCAGCTCGCATTTGGACGAATCGATCCGCTGGCGCACCATCTCGACCGTCGGCCCAAAGCCGAACCTGCCATAGATGCCGCCCTCGGTTGCCCACAGCGCGGCGAGCGGCTCACCAGCTTCAACAGCGTCCTCCAACAGCATTTGCATCATCACACGCATGACTCCGCTACGACGGTGGGTCGGCAGAACCGTCACGAATGACATCCCCGAAGTGCCGACGACCGCGCCGCCCGGAACGGTCACTCGATAGGCGTGGGCGGCGCTGGTACCCACAATCTGGCCGGCATCGTCACCGACAACCATCCGGTCCGTCGGAAACATACTCTCCAACGGGTCCAGTGACTCATCTGGATCGAAGGAGAACGGAACCGACGACGCCGCAAGCACGGCCTGGTACTCGTCGTCTCGAGCACGCCGGATTTCGAAATCTGTCATGTCAGTCCTCCTCGGCGTGGAGCGGCACAGACCCGAACGGGCAACGCATCACACCATCCCTCACTCCGTCAGCGCACCAGCTTAGGAGACGGCCATCGACACGTCCGACGGGTCAGGTTCTCGTATCGCCGTACTCCGGTCGCCGGAGTACATTCATATCAACGAACTTGTGGAGGATGCCATGACAATCGAACGTGTCGGAATCATCGGAGGCGGACAGATGGGTGGCGGTATCGCCGAGGTCTGTATCAAGGCGGGCATTACGACCAAGGTCTTTGATATCGATGACGACGCGATCGCCCTTTCACAGACCCGCATCACCAAGTCGCTCTCGAAAGCGGTGGAACGGGGCAAGCTCGACCCGGCAGACGCCGACGCCGCAATCGACCGCTTGTCGTTCGTTACCGTTCTTGATGAGCTGGCGGATTCGGATCTGGTGATCGAAGCAGTCGTCGAAAACGAAGACCTCAAGAAGGACATCTTCACCAAACTTGACAGCATCGTCGGTGATGGCGCCATCCTCGCGTCAAACACATCGTCGATCCCGCTCACCCGTATCGGGAGTGTCACCAACCGACCCGAACGAGTCGTCGGAATGCACTTCTTCAACCCGGCCCCGATCATGCCGCTCGTCGAGATCATTTCCACGGTGGTTTCGGACCAGGCAGTGGTCGACGAGGTCGCCACGTTTGCATCAGAGACGCTTGGCAAGACCGTGGTCCGCGCCAGCGACCGCGCCGGGTTCATCGTCAACATGCTGCTCGTCCCCTACGCCGTAGATGCCATGCGTATGTACGAATCGGGTTTCGCCTCAAAAGAGGATATCGATGCCGGCATGGTGAACGGCGCCGGGTACCCGATGGGTCCCCTCGCACTCTCTGACCTGATCGGTCTCGACACCATGCTGTTCGTTGCAGAGTCCCTGTTCGAGGAGTTCCGCGAACCACGGTATGCCCCACCACCGCTGCTCCGCCGCATGGTCGAAGCCGGTCTCCTCGGCCGCAAGTCCGGCAGAGGCTTCTACGACTACACCTGACACCCCTCCCTGTTTTGGTGACGCTCGGGCAGGATTATTCCCGTCGAGCGTCACCAAAACGGGACTACGCACCTCTACCGTCAGCCGTGTAGCGCGAAACGCCGGGTACGCACCGGCGAGAAGGGTCACAGCAAGCCCCAACGCGGCGGCAACCGGTATCGTCCAGTGCCGGAATGGACAGCGTGGCATTCCGAATCGTGCCCACACTCGACAGCTGGGTCATCACACGCCAGCCAACACACCCCGATCGGTCGTGTGCGAGCGTCGCGTTCGACACCGATTCCGAGACAGTCATACTCGTCCCACACCGTGACCGATCCCGCGGGGACGGCTGAGCCGGTGGGTCCGCAATCTGTGGCGGTTCGTCTCCTCAGGGATTGCCGTCTGAGCGGCCCATTTGAACCGACCCTTGCGATTGGTTCATCACTCGACGGTCCGTGTGCGCACCTCAAGGACTGCCCCCGAATCAGAGCCGAGACGACGTGGTCCCCGTTTGATCCATCCAGCCCACACCAGGAGCGCAGCATCGGTGGCGCAGACCGACGACCCGACTCGAGTCTCGATCTCGTCTGGCGCATCACTCCGCATCCATTGCCGCGACGCCGCGCTGTATACGGCGGCGGCTCTGTCGTCGTAGTCCCAGACGACGATATTCGAGCCGATCCAACCGAGATAATCAAGAGATGTGACGGGCGCAGGTGGAAGAGCCGTGAAGTCGCTATCGAGGAGCCAGACCTGCGACCCGGCGCCACCTGCCACGCGTCCGCCGTTGGCTGACACGTACTCCGGGGTTGACACTTCGGACGGATACGTCTGCTCTTGGATCCATGTATCGGTCACACCGTCGTACCGGAAAGTGGCTTCAAGGCCAAAGGCAATGAGACCGCCTGAATCGACAAGGATGCTGCCCGGTGGAGGGACGGGAAGCAGCGTCCATGAGTCCGTCTCAACGTCATAGAGCGCTGCCTGCTCGTCGCGGTTGATATCAGCCCCCGGTACAGCGTCTCCTCCAGAGACGAGAAACGAAGTCCCGACAGATTCCACTCTCGGATTGGCCCGCGGGTTCAAAGGTGCGGGAGGAAGCACCCGCCATAACCCGGAGTCGAGATCGAGGATGGCGCCATCAGCAAAGTATGAGAAGTCATCGACATTCGAACTTGCCACGGTCCCGTCGTGCCCGCCCCACACGAGCACGAGACCCGATTCGGCGGCTGCAGCACCCGCCATCATACGTGGACTAAGCGGCGGATCGGAGAGGTCTTCCCAGACACCATCCGAATACACAGCCGTTCCTTGAACCAGACGCTCCCTCACCAGACCGTTGGAGCCGCTCGCCGGCAGCGCCCCACCCGACACAACCAAACCATCGCTGAGACAAGCGGTCGCACCATATGCCCGCGCGGAAAGGAGCGACTCAGGCAGTACGGCCCAAACCGGCCTGTCCGACGATCCCGATCGCGACAGCGTGGTTGCGACAAAGAACACGACAAGCGCCACGGAGACTCCGGCAACAAGACGTAGTCTATTCGTCATTCTCGGACCCACCCTTCCGCTCTCAGATTCACAAGTTCAACCACTTGCGTCTCCCGAACACTAGACAACCCGCGGACCTCTCGACCCGACCGGCAAGTCCCCAATCAGTGCCGCACAGCCCTGCTCGCTCGCCTCTCGGTCGATCCACACGGCCAAACAAGATGTCCCCATCCGGAGGAAACATCCCGGGCGACGATCCTCCGTGGCAGCGCGGAGCCGTAAGTTGTTTTGGTTAGTAGGCAGCGAGAAGACCCCTCCATGCCACAAGCAGAGACCAATTACTAGTCCAGCCTGCGTGATTGCTGCACCTATTCGGTATCGTTGTGTCTTTGGTCCATGACGAGAACTTGGCGGCAGCCGGTCCTGAACCGAGCCAGATTGCCCAAACGCAGGATGTCCCACCGACTCCGCTGTCGGTCCACAGGGACTCATCCATGTACCAGCAGTCGCCACGATAGGTGCTGGACGCGCGGAAGTAGCCGGTGCTCGTATTGACGAAGTTGTATGCGTACACACAGTTGGAGAACGTGGTCGATCGGGAGCCCGTAGCCAAAGGCATGACTCCACCACCATCTGTAGCTGCTCGATCCGCAGCCCTTCGATCAACTATGATCGGTGTTCCTTCATACGTCGGAGCCAACAACATCTCGTCGCCCCGAACGGGAGTCCACGACATCTCGAGCTTCGTCTCGACACCGGCGTCAAATTTCGTGATCACGGCGGTGGGAAGCTGTCCATCCGGGTTGGACGACTGTGGCGTAACAGCGAAATGTGCTGCACTGTCTCCTTGCATCACCTTCAGGGTGCCCGCGTCGTCCGTGATATACGCTAGTTGCGTCACACCGTCGAAAGTCACCTCCTCACTTGCTCCAGTATCGTCGAGGCTGGTCATCACCACCCTGTACCTTCCGTCCGGCGCAACCCATGCCTCAACAGATCTCACGAGCGTTCCTGCGGGGCCCCCGTGACCGTGTAGGTACCGGAGCCGTACTGCCATTCCTCCTCTTGCGCAGCGCGGACAGGTAGCGCTATCGAAAGGAAGAGCGCAGCAACCGCAGACAGTATGAGCGCCTTTCGCATCGGCGTGCGCTCGCTACCGGATTCAACGCGCTCGTGTTTGCTCGTTCGTTGGTTCGGAGACATATCGAATTCACCGCTCATCGTTTAAAGCTCTTGTTCCATATGTGTCCGGCAAGGCCGCTTCGTCGCGGCAAAGGCCCGTGCGCCGTTCTCGTGACGGCTGGCCGGAATAGTCCAGCCCGAGCGTCACGAGAACGGGAAGCTCGTCGATAGGACTCCAGGAATTCCGCTACTCTCTCGTCGACTCTCGCGCACCGGGCAGAGGGAATGCAGCGCCCGGGGCGGAGGTTGAGTCGTGGAGACCACACAGGAGCCAGCAGCAATGTTCCGTCGCCGCACCAAGGCACGCAAAATCAACCACCTGTCAGAACTCGATGAGCTCGCCGCGTCCGGTAAACCGGTCCTCGTCGATTTCATGCAACCGAACTGCGCACCATGCAGGGTCATGGACGGCATCGTCAACGAAATCTCCGACGAATACGGCGACTCGGCCCACGTCGTGAAGGTTGATGTGCAGCAGGTCGAGGGCGCCGCGATGAAATTCAAGATCCGATCGACACCGACGCTGATCGTGCTGGCGAAACCACCGGTGAAGAAACGCAAGAAGGTGCGCCACGGCGACAAACCACCGGGTGAACCAAGTGTCTCCCAGCGTTGGCGGACGACCGGACTCGTCAAAAAGGATCAGCTCCAACAAATCCTGGAGTCCAACGGGGCGTCGCGCGTCTGACGCTACCCACTACGACAACTCCGCAAGCGGGTCGTAGCTCGTGCGCCGACCCTTCCATGGGGGACATCCGAAATGGAGAATCAGTGACCGCCGCGCTTTACTCCGCCGTATTTCATGCGCGTGTCCTCCATACGAGCAACATCACCAATGCCGTCAGCGCCAACGATGTCAGCGTCGACAACCTCACCAATGAACAGGTCATGTGTCCCGCACGCCACTGTCTCCCACACGGAGCACTCAAGGTAGGCAACGGCCTCCTCAAAGATCGGTGTGCCGGTGACGCCCTCCCGGATGGGGCGCTCGTTAAGGGTCATTCCTTGTTTCGTGGCCGGTTTTGAGAATTTGACGAACGGCCGGGTATCTGTCCGATCCCATATGTTGATCGAGAACGAACCACCGGCTTTGATCAGCCGGTTAGTCACCGCCGTGGTATCGATGGAAACGGCGACCAGCACCGGTTCCATGGCGACCTGCGTCACCCAGGACTGCGTCATTGCGTTCCACTCGTCTTCGTGGCGCGAGCCGATGAGACACAGAATGTTCGGAATTGACCACATGATCTTGTTGATAGTCGTCGGATCGAGCGGCACACCATACCTCCGTGTGTTGGGAGCATCAGCCTACCGGGGCGTCTCAAGCTGCAACACGACACTCGTCGCAGACACACGGCCGCGGGATCTAGATCAGTTGGTCGCGTTGCGCGTCCCAGACTTCTTCGATGAGCCGCGAAAACTCAACCCAGCAAGAGTTGAGCTCACCAAGGGCGATGGCATCCGGAGCAACCTCGCCCTCATCGTCTTCCTCTCCGTAGGCATACTCAAGGTATCCGTCCGCTGACAGCGTCGGCCCGACAACCGGCACACCTTTGTCGCGCGCACATCTGAGAGTCGCGTCAACCGCATCCCGATACTCGTCGAAGTCGACCCGACCATCGGAGAGGATCTCGCTCTGATAGGCATTTGCGGCATCCTGTGCCCGACCGACGATCACCCCCAGACGTCCCGGGGGTAGATTCCTGCCCACCACAGGGCTGGAGAGAGCCACAAGAGCGACAAGCGCCACCGCGGCCACGGCACCGCGGACAAACCGATGTGCCGCGAGAGCCCGCATCTTTTTGGGTATAGATTGCAAAACCACCATCCGGTGATGACGAGAGTGTGCCGGTTAGGGCGTGGGCCGATCCGCGCAGGCCGAATCAGGTCGTTTCCAGTGGCAACACTATCAAGTCCGTTCCGATACGTTGGTCACCCACAGTGGCGAACCTCCCCGTGGCCAAACCCATCGATACCGAATATTTTCCACCATCGCCGCTACGATCCTGTATCGGCAATCGCACTCGACCCGCAGAATTCGATTCGAACCACTGGAGACACTCGTGGGACTCGACGCAACCAAGATGACCAAACTGTCCTTGCTCATCGCCGGGTCCGCGATAGTCTTTGGGGCCTGCGTCAGTGCTGCCGCCGAGCCGGCGCAAACAACGTTGACATCGCTCGTGCCCCTCGACACATCGACCACGGCCGCAACAACGACCTCAACCTCGACATCGTCTACAACGACATCCACCACAACGTCCGCCACGACCACTACAACGTCGACCCTGCCACCGACCGCTGGTCGACCGTTGGCGCTTGTAGAGACGCTCAGCGGCCACATCTCCCCGAAGTCGGTTGTGTCGTCCGGGACGGGCCTGTTCTTTGCTCAGA
>BDTL01000250.1 GCA_002898115.1 bacterium BMS3Bbin02
CTTTCTTGAGGTATGTTCGTTGATACCAACTCAGTGTCGAAATATGGCCCTTCGGCCCTACGCAAACCGAGCCACAGTGTCTACGATGCGAAGGACACACCGTGTGGGTGTGTCCAGCAAACACGAAGGGGTGTGAACAGCGATATGGTTCTTGAATCGGTCGTTTCCGCAAAAGGAAAGCTACACAAAAAAAAACGTACTGAGGATTGTCGCGGTCATGCTGCTAGTGGCCGCTTTGCTGGTTGTTGACAGCAGTCGCGGACAGAGAGCGGAGGCCTTTTGCGACGGTGTTGGTCAGCCCATGGATGCAACGTCTTCCTGGGGTAGGCTCAGAGCAAATACCAACACATGTGACCTCGACAACATTTACGCGGCCACAGTTTATGATCGAAAGAAGGACGGAAGCTGCGCATACTTCGGGTACGACGATCCGAACCCCGTGTACTACCACGCCTACGACTGCACACATAACCCACAGTCATCGGGCAAGAGCTTCCTCTATTTCGACAACGATTCCTACTCCATCGTCTACGTGTGGAGGTGGAAGAACGGTGTAAGGCAGTACTCAGACATCTGGCAGAACTTCGGTTACTAGGTACCCGAATGGAATCGGACAGCCGATGACTCGATCCAAGATGCGCACCCGAACAGCACGGCTCGCGACCCGGCCTCGGGGAACTCTCTTGGCATCGCTCGTCGTCGGTATAGCCATCGTCCTGGGCGGGTGTATCAACGGCAACTCTCCGGATTCTTCTGCAACGACGTCACCCGTTGGTCCGACCACTTCAGAGGTTACCGGCCAATCGATGCTCCCCGAAGAAGAGCCGACGACAACACTCGTCGAACCTATACAGCGGGTGGCCCTACCCGCACTAGAACCATCACCCGTTGAGGTCTTCTTGGGATGGGGTTCGGTCCTCGATCAGAATGAGGCTGTCACAGTCGTTTTCGAGGAACGCGAGGTGGCGCTCGCCGAATGTATGAAACGCGAGGGGTTCGACTACTTCCCACAGAAGTCGGTCATCCGCGAGGCCGGTGTCACAGCAGGAGCGCCCAGTCTCAACCAGTACGAGTTCCTCGCCCAGTACGGCTATGGGATCTCGACAACTCTCGGCAATAGTTCCGACAGAGGCGTCTCCGGAGTAGGCGGTGCTCCAGATCCGAATGCCGATATCATCGCGGCGCTATCGGACACAGAGCGCACCGAGTACGATCTTGTGCGACGCAGTTGTTGGTCCGCGGCAGTGGCGGCGGTGCCCTCCAGGACAGGTTGGATCGTCACCGGCGGTGATGGTGATCTGTCGCTTGAGGATCAGCTCAGGCTCGAGCTCAACGATGACCTCGCCGATCTTTCTGTCCGTATCGCTGCGGACTCGCGCTCGGTGGATGCCCGCGAGGTGTGGTCGCGATGCATGGCCGACCGCGGCTTTTCCTATGCGGAGCCCGAAGCGGTTACCACAGAGCTCGAGGCCTTAGTGGCGCCTATCCGCGCTGCGCTCGAGGCCGGCAACGGAGTCGAAGACCTCTCGGGTACGGACAAGCGCCTTCTGGAGCAGATCCAGCAACGAGAGCTCGCCATCGGCGTCGCCGACGCCGCATGTCGCCCTGCTCTTGACACCGCGCTGTGGGACGTGCAGGTCGAATATGAACAGCAGTTCATCGACGAACGCGGTGACTACTACGCGTTGCTCTACGCCGAGGTTGCAGGCGATGGCAAACCCGACGAGTGATCAGACGTGGGGTGCGCCGACGAGACACACGTGTGCAGGGATGGCCTATCGCGCAGTAGCGTGGGTCCATGTCATGGTCGAAAGAACTCGAAGAACTCGCCGTCAGAAGACGTCTCGCACAGGAACTCGGTGGCTCCGAGCGGGTCGAACGTCACCGGTCCCGTGGAAAACTCACCGTTCGAGAACGAATCAACAAGCTCCTTGATGTTGATTCGTTCCAAGAGATCGGTTCGGTTGCCGGCTTTGCGACCTACACCGACGATGGCGATCTTGAGACCTTCATGCCGGCGAACACACTCATCGGAGACGGGTTGATCGATGGTCGGCCAGTCGTGGTTACCGGCGACGACTTCACCGTACGAGGCGGATCGGCAGAGGCGTCAATCTGGGCAAAGTTTGTACATGCCGAGCAGCGCGCACGCTCCCACCGGGTGCCGATCATACGTCTGGTCGACGGCAGCGGAGGCGGCGGATCGGTGGCGTCGTATCACACGCTTGGGCGCACCTATGTGCCGCCGCTCCCGGGTTTTGCCGATACCGTCGCGGCACTTGGAGAGATCCCGGTCGCCGCAGCGGCGTTGGGATCGGTAGCGGGTCTCGGCGCGGCACGCGTCGCGCTTTCTCACTTTTCGGTCATGGTCGAAAGCATTTCACAGATGTTCACCGCCGGACCGCCCATCGTCCGATACGCAACCCACGAGGACCTCGACAAAGAGGATCTCGGTGGCGCCGCCATCCACGGATCCAACGGAACGATCGACAATGTCGTCACCACCGAAGAGGAGGCGTTCGACTCCATTGCGCGGTTCCTATCGTATCTTCCACCAAACGTGTGGACGGTACCGCCGCGACCGGAATCCGGCGACCCGACCGACCGCCGCGACAGTCGGCTTTCGGATGTTATCCCCACAAGTCGGAGACGGCCCTATGACGGACGCATCATCATCGATGCTGTCATAGACCGCGACAGTTTCTTCGAAATCGGGGGCCGCTGGGGCCGGGAGCTTGTCGGTGGGCTTGCCAGGCTCGACGGAGTCCCGGTCGGTGTGCTTGCGGCCGATCCACGGGTCGCAGGCGGCGTCCTCACTGCCGACGGATCCCAGAAGCTGCGCCGACTCGTTGACCTCTGCGATACTTTCAGGCTGCCCGTTGTCAACTTCGTCGACCAACCGGGCTTCGCGATCGGATCGGCCGCGGAACAGCTAGCGACGCTCCGACACGGTGTGAAGGCCATGGCAGCGCTGTATCAGATGACCGTTCCGTACTTTGCCGTGATTGTGCGTCGCGCTTTCGGTGTGGCGGGAGCTGCGTTCGTCGACGCGACCATTCCCCACGATCGGGTCGCCTGGCCAAGCGCCGACTGGGGTTCACTCCCCCTTGAAGGCGGTGTCGAGGCGGCCTACCGGCGTGATCTTGATGCTGCCGACGACCCCGACGCGCTCCGCGCCGAACTGGTCGCGGGTTTTGATGCCATCCGAAGCCCGTTTCGCACCGCTGAGGCGTTCGATATCGAAGAGATCATCGACCCGCTGGACACCCGAGCCGTTCTCTGTCGGTGGGTGAACCGCATCTACCCGAACCTCGCCCACAGCCTCGGACCAAAGGGCCGCACCTACCGGCCCTAGCGAGACGAATCTGGTCGCTTAGCGGGAATCGTTCCAAGTTTGCCACGCTGAAAGTCGTCGTAGGCCTGGGCGAGCTCGGCGTGGGAGTTCATCACGAACGGGCCGCTCCACGCAACCGGCTCGCCGATCGGTAAGCCACCAAGGATCAGAACATCAAGTTCGGGACTGCGTCCATCCTGGACCCTGTCGCCAGCCATAGTGATGTAGTCACCACTTTCGAACACCCCGAGCTGGCCCATCTGCACAGCCACCCCATCCGCGCCGAACGTCCCACGACCATTGAGCACATACACGAGCGCATTGAAATCCGTTCGCCACGGCAACTGAAACTGGGCATCCGGCTGCACGGTTGCGTGAATCATTGTGATCGGCGTGTGGGTCGCTCCGGGACCGCGGTGTTCACCGAGGCTTCCCGCGATGAGCCGAACCAGGGTGCCACCATCGTCGGTTGATAAGAGCACCACTTCGTTTCTGCTCAGCGACTGATATTTCGGATCGAGGAACTTGTCCTTGCTCGGCAGGTTCACCCATAGCTGGGTTCCGTGGAACAGGCCGCCGGACATCACGAGCGACTCCGGTGGAGCCTCGATGTGGAGAATCCCGGAACCGGCCGTCATCCACTGGGTGTCGCCGTTCGTAATCGACCCTCCTCCCCCGTTGGAGTCCTCGTGGTCCATCTGGCCGTCGATCATGTAAGTGACGGTCTCGAACCCGCGATGGGGATGCCAGGGGGTCCCTTTCGGCTCGCCGGGGGCGTACTCGACCTCACCCATCTGGTCGAGGTGAATGAACGGGTCGAGGTCGGCCATCGGAACACCGGCGAAGGCCCGCCGCACCGGGAAACCTTCACCTTCGAACCCCTTCGGAGCGGTAGTGACCGACTTCAGTCGCCGCGGACGATGAGCGGTAATGTCGACCGGAGGAATCTTTGACAAAAGAAGCGGGTCATCGACTGTTACTGCAGGCATGGGGTCCTCATTGGCTGGAGTTGATCGTCGCAGTCGTATCTACGTCGTCGACCGCAAGCTTATTCCGATTCGCCTGACTATCGGCACGTTGTCACAAATCGCGGAGCGTCACTCTCCCAACGCCGCATCGACCGCCGCTAACGCATGGATCCGGGTCGTCGGAAAGTACGGCACGTTGAGGTCGCTGGCGGCAACGAGGAGCTCGATCTCAGTACAGCCGGCAATGACACCCTGAGCGCCCTGCTGGACAAGCGTCTTCATGATCCGGAGATAGCCTGCCTTCGAATCGCTCGTGACGATGCCGCGTACAAGCTCGTTGAAGATCACTTCGTGGACGAACGTTCGATCTGCCTCGTTCGGTACGGTCACTTCAAGGCCATGCTGTTCGAGCCGACCGCGGTAGAAATCCTGCTCCATCGTGTAAGCCGTTCCAAGCAGGGCGACCTTGTCGATCCCGGCATCAAGCACGGCTCGTGCAGTGGCATCGGCAAGATGAAGGAACGGCACCGTTATCGCAGCTTCGATGGCGGCGGCGACTCGGTGCATTGTGTTTGTGCACAGCACGATGATTTCGGCGCCGGCTCGTTCCAGTGCCGCTGCATCGGCGGCGAGCCTGCGACCGGCTTCATCCCATTGGTTGTTCTCCTGGAGCTCTTCGATGTCGTGAAAGTTGTATGACCGGATCAGCAGGTCCGCCGAGTGAACACCACCCAGACGCCGGCGAACCTCCTCGTTAATGATCCGCTCGTACTCGATAGACGACTCCCAGCTCATGCCGCCGAGCAAACCAATCGTCTTCATCTGAGTCCTCTTTCCCTCACCTAGTCATAAGGACCATGCGCCGTACTGCTAGGCGAGGACGTTCTTTGTGGCAACCGCGATCGGGTCACGATCGACGGACAGGAACGATATATCAACGTCGGTGTCGTAACTTGCCCGTTCGCCGGTGATGAGCTGGGCCATCATCGACCCGACCATCGGCGATTCCTTCAACCCATGGCCGGTGAACCCGTTAGATATCAGATAGCCCTCGATCGGCGTCTTGCCAAGGATGGCGTGGACGTCGACACGGTTGAAGGTGTAGAGCCCCGCTATACCGCCGAGTTTCCCCCTGGACTCAAGCTCCGGGATACGGTGATGGAGACCGAGAATCTTCTCTTCGATGAAGGCGCGCTCGGCGTTGTTCGAGTAGTGGTCAGGGTCGACCTCTTCCTCCTCATCCTTTTCCAACAACGAGCCGACAATCACCGATTGACCATTTGCGTCGGGACGGAAGTAGATACCGCTCGACCCGTCGCCGACGACGGGCAGTGGTCCCGAAAGTGGAGGGAGACTGCGGTGAACGACCTGGACGCGCGTCGGGACGAGCTCCCAGCCCGGGTCGTAGTCGAGCATCGCGTTGATCCGCATACACCAGGGTCCTGCCGCGTTGATGACGATCGGCGTGTCGATCGATGATCCGTCCTTTAGGTCAACTCCGGCGATCCGTCCGCCGGTGGTACGAACGTTGGTGACTTCGGTCGAGAACCGGACCTGCACGCCTTCACGACGGCTCGCTTCAACAAGGTCGTGAGCGCCGCTGGTCGAGTCAAAATATCCGGCATCTCGCTCGTAGAGGAAGGCGTTGCCGGGTTTGCACTCATGGTCAACCTCGCCGGTGAGATCCAGCGGTTCAAGACATGGATCGAGCGACGGGAATCGCTCGGCAAGCTCATCCGGGCCGATCACGACAGCGTCGACTTCGAGACTCCGCAGGTGGCTCGCCTCCTGCTCGAGCTGGTCCCCGGGTTCGCCCGTCATCCATACAACACCGATCTCGTTGAGCCTTGCGCCGGGGTTCTTGAGACCTGTGAAATCGCCCCAGTTCCGAAATACTCGGTTACCGTCACGAGCGATGCGGACCATTGACTCGTGGGTGTAGCGCTGACGGGTTATCGCCGACGAATACCCGGTCGAGCCTTCGCCGATTCCCGCACCCTTTTCGCACAGTACGACGTTGAGGTTGGAACGCCTCGCCGTCTGATAAGCGATCGACAATCCGATGATTCCCCCACCGATGATGACGACGTCTGCGGTATCGGCCATGGTTGCTCCCGATCGGCTGCGGCTACACGGAGACTGTAACGAATACTGCTGCCCACCGTGCCAAAGTGCTAGATGTACACCCTGGAGCGCGTGCACAGATATAATTGCTTGAAGTCATTGGGTGCGTCTCAATGTTCAGACGCCCCACACGGAGGTCTCCACCATGGAGCCAACTGAGATCGAACTCCTCGCTCGCGTGCTGCTCGCAGCCGTCCTCGGCGCCGCACTCGGTGTCGAGCGAGAGTCCCAGCAGAAGCCCGCGGGGCTTCGTACCCACACGCTGGTTGCCGCCGGCGCGACACTCTTCACGGTTGCAGGAGCGTTCGCAGTGTCGGGGACGATTGGAGACCCGACACGTATTGCTGCTCAGGTGGTAACCGGGATCGGGTTTATCGGAGCGGGCGGTATGATCCGAACCGGTTTCACCATGACAGGTATTACGACCGCCGCGACGTTGTGGTTTGCCGCCGCGATCGGCGTAACTGTCGGATTCGGACTCTATCTTCTTGCGACTGCGTCTCTTGTCATCGCGCTGGTCATGATGCTCGGCTTCGCCCCAATACGCCACCGGATTTGGCGCAACGCTACCCAGCAGCTTGAGATCAGATACCACCCGGGTCACGGAACTCTCACACCGCTCTTTGAGACACTCAACGCCGTCGGTGCTCAGATCTACCGCATGTCGATGACCGAGACCGAAGGGATGCGACTACTCCGGTGTGAAATCGCAGGTATCGGTGAGGACTACATGAGCGAGATTGTTTCGTCGCTGCGCGGACGCGACGAGGTGATCCACGTAGGTTCATCGTTCGATCACAACAGCTAACACTCTCCCCGTTCTGGCGTCCATTTGGGCGGTATATCGCCCAAATGGACGCCAGAATGTCATGGGGGTGTAACCCGAAGTAGGGTTCGGTGGCGACGTTAGGGGGATGATGACATCCGATCACAACACCGAGCCGACCACTGCCGCCCAGCTGTACGCCCAACACAGCCACGCGCTGGTGGCGTTTGCGACATCCAT
>BDTL01000251.1 GCA_002898115.1 bacterium BMS3Bbin02
GCAGCGGGCGACGGGGCTCGCGGAGACACTACTTGCCCGCCACGGAATCATCACGCGAGACAGCATCCGGGCAGAGGGAATCCCCGGCGGCTTTTCTCGTCTCTACCCGGTTCTGGCAACAATGGAGGCGAGTGGCCTGATACGCCGCGGCTATTTTATCGAAGGCATGGGCGGAGCTCAGTTTGCACGACCCACAGCGGTCGACAGACTGCGTGACAGCTCGTCACAGACACCGCTCGCCATTGGGGCAGCGGATCCGGCACAGCCGTATGGATCGACGCTTCCGTGGCCACATCTCGGAGACACGTCGCCGCAGCGCCGACCCGGTCATGGTGTCGTTCTCGTGGACGGCAGTCTGGTTGCGTACTGGAATCGCAAGGCAAGGAACATCACAACTGTCGATGGCGCCGATCCCGGTCAGATCGTTTCGGCTCTCCTCACACACGTCGGCGATGATGACTTCTCGGTCGAGACGGTGAACGGGAAACCGCCGCAGGACTCGATCCTTGGACAGGCTTTGCGTGACGCAGGTTATGCACCCGGCTACCGTGGGTGGACCCTGAGATCGGACACCGCAAGACGATGAGTACTTCTATCGACGAGGCCCTCGCCTACGCTCGCGACCTCACCGAGAAAATCCGCGACCTACCCGACAGTGACCCCGAGCGGGCGGCTCTCGAGGTCGAGTTGGAGGACTACCGAACCGAGGTCCGTCTCGCTACCGATCGGGGACGTTCCCTGGACTCCTTGCAGCGGGATCTTGCGCATGTGAGTGAGAGAATGGACGACCTCAGTCGCCAGCGAATCGACGCACCCTTCTCTGCGATGTCATTCAGCCTCAACGACCCGGAGGCGTACTCGCTCCCGATCAACAAGGCTATCGACGAGAACAACGCAGACACGGTCGCCACCCTCAAACAACGCATAGCCGAACTTCAGAGGGCTATTTCGATGGTGGCTGGAGCCTCCGAACCACAGGAGTGAACCACTCCCTATAACGTCATTCTCGAACGTGGGTCGTCGAAGACCGATAGGCTTGAGCTGTCAGGAACCTGTGACCGCGGTCAGGGACCCGCACTCGCTGGCACCATCTCTGTGTCAGTGACGATCGGTAGTCGGAATTCCACACGTCCACCAGGGCCCGGGAATGCCTCGATCGTGCCGCCGTGACCCTCGACGAGACCGCGAGCGATAGCGAGACCCAACCCCGCCCCGCCCGACTCCCGTCGTCGAGCAGGATCGACCATGGAAAACGAGTCGAACGCCTTGTCAACAAAAGCGACAGGAAACCCCGGACCCGAGTCCTGGACGGATACGCGAACGGTAGCTCCGACCAGGGAGGCTTCAATCGTGACGGCTCCACCCTGCCCGGCGTACCTGATCGCATTCTGGGCAAGGTTGCGAAGGACACGCCGGAGCGCATCGTCGTCGGCGGAGATCCTCAATGTGGCCGCGTTCGGCGCAGATAGCGTGACCCCTGCGGAAGACGCCGTTGGATGCAAGGCCTCGATCGTCTCGTCGATGAGCTCACCGAGATCGGTCGGATGCAGTGTGATCACATACCGGCCCGCGGCAATGGTCGAGAGCGTGAACAGGTCCTCCACCAGATGCCGAAGCGCATCGACGTCACGTCTCATGGACCGGAGATAGCGCGCCGGGTCTGCCGCCACTCCATCCTCAAGGGCCTCTACCGCTGCTTGTAGGGCGGCAAGCGGAGTCCTGAGATCGTGTCCGATGGCCGCCAGGAACTCCTGTCTTTCGCTCTCGAGATTCCTGCGCTCACGGTCCAAGCTGGCGAGTTCCGTCACCATTGCATCAAACGCATTCGCAGTCTTACCGATCTCGTCGGGTCGCGTCACCCCGGTATTGGTGCTGAGGTCGCCGCGACCTACACGACGAGCAGCTTGTTCCATGCGCCGCAGGTCTTCGGTGAGCGGCCGGACGAGCGTGACAGTCAGAATCAAACCGAGGGCCAGACCGAACGTCAGCACAACAAACAGCAGCTGAAGGTCGTGCACCGTTATGAACATGAGTTTGGCGGTTGCAGCTACGGCAGCAACCACGATTCCGACCGATGCAGCCGCGAGTAATACGACTCCGGTGCGCAGGGATCGCAACCGCCGCGACATGCGTACGACCACGCCACCCACCAACGCCGTGAACACCGCAAGCGCAGCGAACATCTGGAAGAGATCCATGCGCTCTGCCGATGACGGGTTCATGGTCGCCTCAAAGACGAGCATCGATCCCGCAATCGCCGCGACTAGTGCGCCGACAAGTCTCACGGCTCGAACCGGTACCCGACACCCCACACCGTCGTCAACCAGCGCGGCGATTCGGGGTCTATCTCGATCTTGCGGCGTAGTCGTCGGATGTGGACAGTCACCGTCGAAGGGTCCTGGTAGTCCGGAGATGATGCCCAGACGTCCTCGAGCAAATCGCCGCGGGTAAAGACCTTCTTGGGAGAAGCAGCGAGATGTGCCAACAACTCAAACTCCTTCGGGGTCAGGTCGACCACCTCTCCACGGACGATGACGTCGCGCGACTCCTCGTCGATCACGAGGTCCTCGAATTCAAGTCGCTGCGGAGTGCTCGCGGGAGCAGATCGACGCAACACGGAGCGGACCCTCGCCGCCAGCTCGCGCGGGGAAAACGGTTTTGTAACATAGTCGTCAGCCCCGAGTTCCAGTCCCAGGACGCGGTCGGGTTCTTCGGTGCGAGCGGTCAGCAAGATAACCGGCACGTCAGACACTGCACGTAGGTTGGCAAGAATCTGGAGACCGTCAACGTGCGGAAGCATCACGTCGAGAACAACGAGGTCGGGCGACGCTGTCGCTAGGTACTCAAGCGCCTTGGTGCCGTCTGCCTCGGCGTGCACCTCAAACCCATCGCGTTCAAGGTATGCCGTGACAACCTCGCGAACCATTGGCTCGTCGTCGACGACGAGGATCTGTTGCGGCCGATTCATAGTCATGATCATATGGCATGGAACCATGATGCGTACCGACTTGATACCCCCGATTGCGGGTATTCACACACTGTTCAGAATCATCGCACCAGCGGCGAAGGTGCACGGCACAGGTTCGCCGCGGGCTGCGCTCGCCCGGAACGCGCCAAACGTCGTCCCGGTCTCCGGGGTGAGTTCGACCACCACACGAGATTGGGTCACGCTGACCGCTACAATCGATACATGCACGTCTTGATTGCAACCACCGGAGTTCTGTCTCCGGAACCAGCGATTCGATTCGCGGCCAGACTCGTCGGAGAAGAAGGCCACGTGACGGTAACGACCGTCGTCGAGGTTCCCCGTTCGTTCCTGAACCAACTTCGTAGCCAGTCATGGCATCCGCTGGACGAAACGACAGAAGGTCAACTACTCGCCACCGACGAAGCGACCATTGCTCGGTACGTGGACGAACGCGGAACACGACTCACCGAGCCCGTGGTTCACGGACTTCGGGCGGCCGGACTCGACGCTGAGGCTATCTTCGCCGAGGGTGAAGACCCGGTACTCGCCATTTCGACTCTCGCCGCAAAGATCGATGCCGATGTGGTCGTGCTCGGAGCGACAAGACAATTGTTCGATCAGTCCGCGTGGGAAAGCGTTTCCGCCCGGATCATGATTGAATCCGGCAAGCCGGTGTTGGTGCTGCCGCCGGAAAGAAGAGAACGCCAAGCAGACGACCGGGAAGAGCTGTAGATGACGTGGATAGCGGTTCGCACACCGGACCGTGCGTTTGAGGGTCTCCCGGACTATGCCTTCACTCCCCACTACATCGAGTACAAAGGACTGCGCCTCCACTACCTCGATGTGGGTGCCGGCGACCCGATCGTGCTCTTCCACGGTGAACCGACCTGGTCTTTTCTGTATCGGAACGTGATTCCACCACTCGTAGCCGCGGGTCACCGTGTCATCGCTCCTGACTATCCCGGGTTCGGACGGTCCGACAAACCAACGGATCCCGCCTTCTACACCTACGAGCGGCACAGCGAGTTCATCGAAGCACTCCTCGCCCCGCTTGACCTCAAGGATGCCACTGCGGTCGTCCAGGATTGGGGCGGGCCGATCGGGCTGCGAGTTGCCGTCGAGCACCAGGAGTGGTTTTCGCGACTTGTCGTGATGAATACCGGGTTGTTCACCGGAACGCCGCTATCGGAGGCCTTTATGGCGTGGCGCAACTTCGTCGAAAAGACACCTGATCTCCCGGTCCGATTCATCATGGAACGTTCGATGGTCACGACCTGGGATGATGCGGTTCTTGCGGCCTACGAGGCGCCCTTCCCGTCTCTGGAATACAAAGTCGGTGCGCATGTGTTCCCCTTGATCGTCCCCCGCACTCGAACCGATCCAGGGGCCGCTGCGATGCGGGCGGTGGTCGATGCTCTCGGTGGATGGAGCAACCCGACACTGGTGATGTTCTCCACCGAAGACCCGATCTTCAACAGGGACGTGGCGCACGATTTTGCTCGTTTGATTCCCGGAGCCGGCGAGCCCCGGTTCATCGAAAACGCGGGACACTTCCTCCAGGAAGATCAGAGCGCAGCTGTCGCGCAAGGGATCATCGACTTCCTGGCGTCGCTCCCGGATAACCGCTAACTGAGCGGCAGCACCAGGCCCGGCGCAACACACCGTGTGCCGGTCGAAAGGCTACAGCTCGCCGGCGGCCACCAACGCGTCGAGAATCGCCGCACAATTCGGCACACACGCCGCGCGATCATCCTCAAGCAGGGCACGTACCGCTTCGGGAGACATCCACGTCGGATCTGACGTCTCACCGCTGAGCGGCCGCGGCACACCGGTCACGTAGACACGCACAACCGTGGTATGCAGCGGGAAACGTCCTTCTGCGCCGGTGACCACAACGACCGGAGATAGGACCTCATGAGTCCCGAGCGCATCGGGCCGGGCAATGACACCATCGACTCGTGTAACCGTGAGGCCGGTCTCCTCTGTGACCTCGCGACGGATCACCGTCTCCGCGGTCTCTCCCGCCGTCCACCGACCTCCGGGAAGCTCCCACCGTCCGAACACCGGCTCGCCGGGTTTGGCCCGCTTCTGGAGCAGCACCGCACCGTCACCACGCTGCACAAGTGCCCTTACGAGCGGAATCACCACTGGCTCGCCACCAACCGACGGGACCGCAACCTCACGGGGTCCCTCTTCAGAGTTGATAGTGATTCGCGCACTCACGGCAGCTGGATCTCAAGGGTCTCGCCGCAGTAGCCGCCGACGCTGTGGTGGGCCACACCGATGACTGTTGTAATCCCCTCCGGTATGACGATACCGCTCATCGATCGCGTGAAGGGCTGTTCGTTCATGTGCTCATGTGCCAGGACACGCGTGGCGATGACCTCGCCATCGAGAGTTCGCAGCTCCCAACTGTCGCCAAACTCGGTGGTGCTGATGTCGTCCGACCGCACCGTCAACGCAAATGTCCATGTATCACCATTCTTGGTGGCCTCGGCGTCGATCACAGATGCACAGAGTTGACCGACAGGCGCGTCGCTCGCCGCTACGTCCGGCGTGGACACCGTGGTGTCGACCGATCGCGATTCCGTCGTAGCTGGACCGGTCGAATCGGGCTGGACCGTGGTAGTCGAAGCCGTAGCTCCACCTGAGCAGGCGCCAAAAACGGCAACCAACGCCAAAGAGATGCTGCGTGCCCTCACGATGACCCCATACCGCAGTCGATCTGGACATCGATTGTTTTGTCAGTGGCGACCGTCTGGAGCGCCAAACACGCGTTCTGTAACTCGCCGGTCGCTTCCGCGAACGGTGAGTTCTCGACTACGACCGCCAGATCCACCGCCGTGCCAACGGTCCGAACCTGCGCTGTTGTGTCGGGTAAGACGGCGAGCGCGTTCTGCGTCGCTGTGACCATCGAGTTGTGTGCGAGTTGGACATCCTCCGGAGGGTTCATCTCCTCCAGGCTCGCAAGGAACGCTCGCAGCGGCGCCTCCGTGCCATCAAGCCACACCACCGTCTTTGCGATTGCCACATCGGTCAGGTCGGACATGAACCCGGCGAGCTCACTCGGATCTGACATGTCTCGGTCGATGCGGAGCGTGTCTATCGACGTGTTGAGGTCTGCTTCGTAGGTTGCGCCGAGATCATCCATCGCCTGGTCGAGTTCCTCGGTCAAGGCGTTGATCTGATCGAAGTACTCGCTGGCGGTCAGTGTCGAACCGGAGCATGCCGCGGCCACAAGTACGAGAGCGACGACCATTGCCATCCATCTTCGAATCAACACCACAACCGACTCCTCTGCCTAACACATGGCCCCCCGCAAGATCGTACAACAACCGATCCCTCCACCGATCGAAGCGTGGCCCTGACAGACGTGTCGGAGCAGCTCCTCACATCCGGGCTGCTGTGACTTCGGAGCAGACGGCTCGAAAGGTTCACCAGGTTACGGAAGTTGCGCTGCCAGGGGGGCGGCGCTCTCGGCGACCGATGTGCATGCGGCCTCGCTAAGCGGAGTTGGACAGAAGAGCTCGTACCGATAGTTCCCGGCGACCCACGACATGACAAACCCCTCTGCTCGCAGTTCAGGACGGATCTCACCCTCGACAAGGGTGGTGCCGGCGGCCGATCCGACTCGTAACACCGCTCGACGGCTCTCGTCAGATGAGTACGGCTGGTCTGCCCAGAGTCCGAAAGCAGCGGACACATCGGCATCGAGCGTGGCTGACGCAACATCGAACACGAGCTGGCTGGTAATCCATCGAACATCTTCGGGCACGACCGCAGGGAAAAGAATGCCGGGGAGCGCGATCGCGATCTCTGCTCTGCTCGCCTGGACGAACCGCTCACCGTCACCACGCTGCCACGTCCGCGAGATCACCACCTGTTCAACTCCGGAAGCCTGATCGGGTAATGCATCGTTCACCCAGTTCGCGCTTTCCGACGAGGCGAGTACTACTTCACCTTCCGTCACAACAATCGCAATCGTCGTGGTGGTTGTCGTCGACAACCCGCCGTAGATGAATTCGTCCGACAGATCTTCGGCGCCGTCGAGAACACCCATTTCGCCGCATGCGGCAACGACCAGGGAGAAGGCCGCCACGGCCAACACTCGTTTCAACACACATCCTCACTCGGT